>JANYCP010000335.1 GCA_025360265.1 Gemmatimonadota bacterium | reverse complement strand
CGATCTTCCATTCCCTTGGTGAATTCGACGTCGACGAGATGGCCGAAATGTTTCTTGAGCAAGTCGGTGACGGCGAAGGCAGTGAAGGTGGGTACGAGTGCCTGTCCCTGTCGCACCACATAGCCGCGATCGACAATGGTGCCGATGATCGAGGCATAGGTGGATGGACGACCGACGCCATTCTCTTCGAGTGTCTTCACCAGCGATGCTTCAGTGAATCGGGCCGGCGGCTTCGTTTCGTGGCCAACTGGCTCGAGGCCAGTGCAGTTGGGCGAATCGCCCTTGGCGATTGGCGGCAGCGGCGTGTCGCGATCTTCGAGTGCCGCTTCCGGATCGTCGGATCCCTCGACGTAGGCGCGGAGGAAGCCGGCGAAGTCGGTACGCAATCCGTTGGCGCGGAAGGTGGCGTTGAGTACTGAGAGTTCGGCCGCGGTGGCGGTCTTCTTGGCATCCTTCATCTGCGACGCAACAGTGCGCTTCCAGATCAGGTCGTAGAGGGCGCGCTCGTTGTCTTCCAGCCCGGTCTGGTCGGTGGTGCGGAACACGGAGCCAGCAGGGCGAATCGCTTCGTGTGCTTCCTGCGCGTTGGCGACCTTGTTGGCGTAGCGGCGCGGCTCGTCCGGCAGGTATTCCTTGCCGTACATGCCGGCCACGAGCGTGCGCGCCGCGGTGATCGCCTGATCGGACAAGGCAACGGAATCGGTACGCATGTAAGTGATGAAACCGCGCTCGTACAGCTTCTGCGCCACCTGCATCGTCTGCTTGGCGGAAAAGCGCAACTTGCGGTTGGCTTCCTGCTGCAACGTGGAGGTAGTGAACGGCGCGTACGGACGAAGGGTGCGCGGCGACTGTTCAACGGACACGACTTTCCACGTCGCATCGCGCAGCCTGGTGACCAGCGCCTGTGCGGTGGTCTCGTCGAGCAGCACAACATCAACACCCTTGGTGACGTTGCCGGTCTGCTCATCGAAATCCTTGCCGGTGGCGAGGCGCTTGCCGTCGAGCGCCACCATTCCCGCTTCAAAGGTCGTGAGTCGTGAGTCGTTAGTCGTGAGCTCTGGCGACGGATGTGTCAGCGTTGCTGTCAGGTCCCAGTAACTGCCGGTCTTGAAGGCGAGGCGCTCGCGTTCGCGATCGACGATGAGGCGCGTAGCGACCGATTGCACGCGGCCGGCGGAGAGGCCAAATGCAACTTTCTTCCAGAGCAGTGGTGATAGCGTGTATCCCACCAGGCGATCGAGAATTCGTCGGGTTTCCTGCGCGCGCACCATGTTCTGGTCGACGTCGCGGGTATGCGCCAGTGCTTCCTGGATGGCATCGCGAGTGATTTCGTGGAACACCATCCGGCGCACTGGAACCTTGGGCTGCAACACGTCCATCAGGTGCCACGAAATGCTTTCGCCCTCGCGGTCTTCGTCGGTCGCGAGGTAGAGGGTGTCGGCGTTCTTGAGTTCGTCCTTGAGTTCCTTGACCACACCGCGCTTGTCGCTCGGAATCACATAGAGCGGCGCGAAATCTTCGGCAACGTTCACCCCGAATCGCGCCCACTCCTGCCCCTTGTACTTGGCCGGGATTTCCTTGGCATCGCCCGGCAAATCGCGGATGTGGCCCATTGATGCCGCGACGGTGAAGCCGTCGGGCAGGAAGTCGCGAATGGTGCGCGCCTTGGTGGGCGACTCGACGATCACGAGCGCACGGCCAAGCCCCCCGGACTGGGTGGCCCGCTTGGCGGCGCGCTTCGGTTTCGTTGCTGCAGCTTTCTTGGCCATTGGTCTCCCGAAATACTGTCATCCTGAGCGAAGCAACCGCGAAGCCGTTGCGAAGTCGAAGGACCCCGGACCAGGGCAAAAGAGCCAGCCCCTGCGGTACGGAACCGAGGTCCTTCGACTGCGTGCGGCCTGCAGCCGCACTCCGCTCAGGATGACACCACTAATAGCCTACCCTTCCCATCCCGGGCAAGCCGGAGGGCCTTACCACCCGCCGTACTGTCTCGCCGCCGTAACGATTCCCGCGGCGACAGCATCGGGGGTTGAGCGCCCAACGTCAATCTCAAGATCCGCAAGCCGGTACCAATGAGTGCGCGCCGCGAGCAGCTCGGCGATTCGCTGTTCCGGCGCGGCTCCCAGCAGCATCGGACGATCAGTGGCGGCCCCAACGCGGATGGCAGCTTCGGCCGGCGTGAGCGACAGATATAAGGAGAGGGCGCGACCGGTTACCGCGGCAAGATTGCCATCCTGTGCTGCCCAGCCGGCACCGACCGCGATCACCTGCGGCGGCTCATCGAGCGCCCGCAGCAATTCGCGGTGCTCGAGCTGTCGAAAGTGGGGCTCACCATGCTGGGAAAAGAGCTCGGCAACGGACTGTCCGGTGCTCGCCACGATCCGCTGATCGATGTCGCACCAGGGTGCATCGAGGAGCTCGGCCGCAAGCGGCGCGACGGTGGTTTTCCCGGCGCCGGGCAACCCGATCAGGATGACCGGGCGTGGCACGCTCAATCGCCCTCGCCGCTCGCCGGCTGGTTTCGCACGGCGTCCCACCGTTTGCCAGCGGCTGCGAGATAGCCGTCGAGATTGCGCCGCGTTTCGCTGAGCGCATCGCCACCAAACTTTTCCAGCATCGCATCGGCGAGCACCAGCGCCACGAGCGCTTCGGCGATGACACCCATCGCCGGCACGGCAGTCACGTCGGAGCGCTCACTTTGCGCATTTGCTTCGGCCCCAGTGGCGAGATTCACCGTCTTGAGCGGCGACATCAGCGTGGAGATTGGTTTCATGGCGACGCGGACGACGAGGTGTTCACCTGTCGTCATGCCGCCTTCGAGGCCGCCGGCGTTGTTGCCGACGCGGCGGAAACCGGCACGGGGGTCGCGTAGGGACGCACGGCCGTGCGCCCCTACCGCGTCCCCCGCGTCGACGCCCGCGATGATCGGATCGTGAACCTCGGATCCCGGCCGCCGCGCCGCTTCGAACCCCATCCCGATCTCGACACCCTTCACCGCGGGAATTGACATGAGCATGCCGGCGAGCCGCCCGTCGAGCTTGCGATCCCAGCTGACGTGCGAGCCGAGCCCAACGGGAAGTCCGCGGACGATCACTTCCATTTCGCCGCCGAGGGTGTCGCCGTCTTTCTTTGCCTTGTCGATGCGAGTGATCATTTGCGTTTCTGCGACCGCATCGAGCGTGCGCACCGGCGATGCATCGGTTGCAGCATTCAACGGCGTTGGTAGCGGCGACGGCGTCATGGCGCGGATCCCGCCGAGCGACACGAGATGCGAGCCGATCTCGATGCCGAATTCTTCCAGCAGTCGACGTGCGATGGCACCAGCGGCAACGCGTGCTGCCGTTTCGCGTGCCGAGGCGCGTTCGAGAATGTCACGGGCATCGAGGCGATCGTACTTGAGAACACCAACCAGATCAGCGTGGCCTGGGCGGGGGCGGGTGACGCGACGCCGGCGTTCTTCGCCGGGCGTCCCTTCGGCCGCCATGATCTCTTCCCAGTTGGTCCAATCGCGATTGTGGATCAGCATTGCGATCGGCGAGCCGATGGTCTCGCCGGCGCGTACGCCGGAGAGCCACTCGATGCGATCCTGCTCGATCTTCATCCGGGCGCCGCGGCCGTAGCCCTGCATGCGGCGGCCGAGATCGGTGTCAACGAATGCCGCAGAGATCGGCAGGCCGGCCGGGATGCCCTCGACGATGACGACGAGAGCTTTGCCGTGGGATTCGCCGGCGGTAGTGAAGCGGAGGTGCATTCGGGGAATATAGAGCGGGAGGGACGAGAGACGAGAGACGCGAGACGTGGGCCTCGTCCTGAGCGAAGTGAGGGACCTCCAGGGTCTCCGTGTCATGGAGTCTGGGGGTCCCTCCGCTTCGCTTTGCTCAGCGTCAGGACGAGGTGTTGCTCTCTCGGCTTCTCAGTTCCCGCCGTCGTCCGTGATGCGCGGCGTCACCAGAATGATCAGATCCTGGCGGTGTTCATTGGAGCTGGAGAACGAGAAGAGGTTGCCGATGAACGGCAGTCCCTGGAGGAACGGCACGCCGGAGCGATTCTTGGTCACCGTAGTGACGACCAGGCCGGCGAGGACAGCGGTTTCGCCGTCATTCACCAGCAGGCGTGACGTGGCTTGCTGAATCGGTACCGTAAAGCCGAGGTCGGCAGCAGCGAGTGGCTGAATCGACGACCGTTCGACATCGAGGTCGAGCATGATATGGCGATCGCTGGTGACGTGCGGCGTCGCGGAGAGACGGATACCAGTCTTCTTGAAGAGCACCGTTGCGCGCACCGTTCCGGTTCCGAGCGATCCGGCATCGATGGTACGCACTGGAGTTTCTTCACCAGAGTTGATGAATCCCGGCCGATTGTCGAGCGTGTGAATGATCGGCTGTGCCTGGACGTCGGTGAGTTCCACCTGATCGAGCGCGCTGAGGAACGACGTGATCGAGAAGCCACCGATGGCGGTGGAAAAGATCAGGTCGAGTGCCGAGTTCGAGATCACGGCGTCGGCATTGGAGATCGCCGAGACGGTGTTACCGCCGAGATTGACGACGTTGATGTTCGGCGCATACGGCTGGCCCGTCGCCGGGTCGGTGCGCTGAACAACCTTGTTTGAAAACTGGTTCTTGGTGCCGACGTCGTACTTGACGCCGAGTTGCGAAAGCACGGTACGATCGACGAAGACGAGCTTCGCTTCGATGGCGACCATGGCAGTCTTGACGTCGAGTGACTGCACGAAGGTGCGCATCTGTGCGATGCGATTCGGCGAATCGACGAGGATCAGCGTGTTGGTTGCGCTGTCGGCGGTGGCCTTGCCGCGATTCTTGCTCAGCATCCCCTGAACGTTATTGGCCATGTCGGTGGCCTTGGCGTAGTTGAGGCGGATCTGCGTCTGGGTCAGGTCGCTCAGCGAATCGAGCTTGCCGAGTTCACCCGGCAGGTCCACGCGAATGATGCCGCTCGGCATCACCTGCGCCTGCAACCCCTGTGAGGCGAGCAATGCCGCAAAAATGTTCGGCCAGGTCTGGTTGGTCACCGTCAATGAGGTCGTTCCGGTCACCTTCGCCCCCGGGACGATCGACTGACCCGAGCGGCGAGCGAGCTGCTGGAATGCATCATTCAGATCGGTCTTGTCCCAGTTCACGTCGAAGCGCGCCGAATCCTGCTGGCGCGTCGCCGTGTAGCCGGCGAACACCGGTTCAGGCTCACTGCGAATGACCGGGGCTTCGTCGACCGGCGTCGGCGAGGGCCGAGCCGCAGGCGCCTTGGTGCCGCCGCGATTGGCGGAACCCCAGGCATCGAACGGCTTGTCGGCAAAGCTCAGCGTCACCGTGCCGTTGATCGACTGCTCGACCTTGTAGTCGGGCATCCGATCGAACTCCACCACGACGCGCACCACATTCGCCCGGTACTGCTCGACACGAATGTCGGCCACGTTGCCGCGGCGCTGGCCATCATAGGACGGAAACTCGCCCTTGAGTGCCGGCGTGAAGTCGAGGACGACGCGATCAGGATTCTGCAAACGCAGTTCCTTGACCGCGACACCCTTGTCGACGGCGACCAGCAGGCGTGCTGTACCGCCGGCGCTCGACAGCGACAACGCGCTGACTTGGCCTTCTGGCGCGGAGTTGGCCGGGCGCGGGCCCATGCCGAAGATCATGGGCACGAGGGCCCACGTGAGGGATCGGAACATCATGGCTTCTGGTCCTCCGGTTTGCGCATCGCGTAGGTCTGCTCGCGCGTCGTGCCGAAATCGTCAATGCGCAGCTTGACCGTGGTCGCGGTGACACTCACCACTGAGATCCGGCCAATGCGCTGGCCGGGGGAAACGGTGTAACGGTGATCGTTGCCAATGTCGCGGAACGTTGCGATGCTGCCATTCGGGTTGCGGTCGTCGAAGAGCAATGCGACGAGGCGCAAGTCCGGAAGTTCCGGACCACGCTCGACCTGATCAACGAACGGCTTGAACGGGTCGCGTACCGATGCGGCCTCGTAACGAAAGGTCTCGCGCACCAGCGGACGTGCTCCGCCGGCAGCGACCGTGTCAAAGACGTGATGTGGAGCGTTGGCACTCTTCTTCGCGGCCGCCGTCTTGATCCCTGCGTCCTTGGCGACAGAGTCCGGATTGGCCGCGACCGGTGGGGTCGCGGCGCCGCCGCCACCGCAGGCGATCAGGAAGAGCGCCGGTACCAGGAGGATCGCTTTATTGCGCATGCATCGAATCCTCAGTGGCCTTCGCCTTGACGTAGGTCCGCACCGTGAAGTGCGCCTCGAGCATTGCCGTGGTGTCGCCGAACGCCCGCGCCTGCTTGGCATCGGCCGCCACCATCTTTACTTCGCCCGGCACCATGATGCGGCGCAACGAGGCGATATCCGTGAGGAACGCGGCGACCTGATGGTAGTGGCCGACCACGGTGAAGTTGTACGAATAGGTATCGAACGGTGACGGCCCGTTGCTCGGCGGGATCGGCGAGAAGCCGGTCATGCGCACGCCGCGAACGCGCGAACGCGTCGTGACATCGTCGAGCAGGTTGGTCACTTCACGCTGCTCCGGCACCAGCGTGCGGAGCAGGTCGAGTGATGCGCGATAGGCCGCGACGCGCTTCTTCACGTCTTCCACCGATTCCTTGGCGATGTCGCGCTTCGCCGTGTCGATCTTGGCGTCGAGCACGGCAATGGAATCACGCAGCGAGTCGGCGTGGGCCATTTTCGCCTGCAGGCCCTGCACGCCAATCAGCGAGAGACCCTGGCCGCTCCACGCAGCGAAACCAACCAGCAGCGCGATCACGGTCAGCGCGATCGGCATCGTCTTCGAGTCATTGCCCATGCGCTACCTCACCACCGATTCGAGAATCGGCACGGTCTGGACCCGGCTCGAGTCGGCGCGTGCGAACGTCGCCTGCACCGTGAACTGGGTAATCGGGCGGTTGCTCTTGTCGATCACGGTCTCGGTCTTCACCGGAACGACCGCGGTCAGCCAGTGACTTTCGCCAAGACGGCGCAGGAAGGCGGTGTAGTTCTGCAAATCATTTGTCTGGCCAGCGATCAGAATGGACACCGGTGCTGCGGTGGTCGAGTCGGTGTCGTACTGCTGCGTCGCGGCGGCAGCGGTCATCGAGATGCTAGTCAACCAGGTGTTATCCGGCATCGCCGTGGCGATCTCGTCGAGAATGTGCGGCCAGACGAAGCGATCCTGGTCCACCGCGGAGATCGTACCGATCTGGGCGAGGATCGAATCCTTGGCGCGTCCTTCGCGCTTCTTCTCGGTGACAAAGTTGTGATAGCGTTTGTAGCTGTCAGTGGATTGCGTGAACTTGGTCTCGAGCGTGCTGAGGCGTGAACGAGTGCTGATAAAGAGACCACCGCCGATCACGATGACGGCGAGCCAGGTGCCGCCGGCGAGCACGAGGCCCGGCTGCTTGACGCTTTCGCGCAGCGACTGCATACGCTGGCGCAGGCCGGCCATCGGATCGCCCTTCGGCTTCGGGCGCTTGCCACCAGGCTTCAGATTGATGCTGATCATGGCGCGACGCTCCTCACGCGACCGCCCGCAGGGCGAGGCCCACGGGCAGCATCAGGAGGGGAGAGACCTCGTCGACGTTAAGCCCATCAAACGCACCGGGCGCCACCGTCAGGCGCTCCACCGCGTGGGCCTGCGTCACGGGAACACGGAGGCGGTCGGAGAGCACGCCGGCGAGGCCGGGCACTCGCGAACCGCCGCCAGTGACATAGAGTCGAGCAAGCGAACCAGCAGGTTTGTTCGACGTCTGCAGGAATGCTGCAGCGCGTTCGATGCCGAGGGCGAGTTCTTCACCGCGCGACGCAACGTGCGGTGCGAGTGCCGTATCGAGATCGAGGCCGCGCACCACACGATCGGCAGCTTCGGCTGCCATACCGCGTTCGCGCTGGAGATCTTCGCGCAGGCGACGCACACCAATTGGCAGATCGCGCGTGAGGACTGGTACGCCGTCCTCGAGCAAATTCACCGTCGTGGTTTCATGGCCAACGTTGGCGAGTGCCACCACCCCGCGCATCGCTTCGGGATAGTTGCGCTCGAAGGCGTTGTGCAGCGCAAACGCTTCGACATCTATCGCGCTGGCATCGAGACCAATCTCGGCCAGCAGCGTCAACTTCGATTCCACGAGCTCGCGCTTGGCCGCGACCAGGAGCACCTGCATCTGGTTGCCGTCAGCGTCGGGATCGAGAATCTGAAAATCGAGTTCAACGTTTTCCGGATCAAACGGCACGTGCTGGTCGGCTTCCCAGCGAATCACCTCGCGCGCCTCCTGATCCTTCATCCGGTCCATCAGAATCTTCTTGATGATCACGTCACGGCCACCGACGGCGACCACGACTTCCTTCGCCTTCACGCCGGCATCACCCAGCAGCTGCCGAACAGCATTGGCGACGACCGAAGGGTCCATCACTTCGCCCTCGACGATTGCATCGTCGGGAACCCTGGCCAGAGCGACCTTTTCAAGCACCGGCTGACCAGAGCCATGGTTGATCACCACGACCTTGATGTAGCCGCTGCCGATGTCGAGTCCGACCGTGGAGCGCGAACGGGGGAAGAGCGCCATATCACCCGAGATTCTGCGGTGGAAGGTTCCCGGGACCTACCCTGAGCGGCCAGGGATGGCCAACCGGGGCGTCACATGGTAACCCTTTACTACATAATCACTTAGCTATTTGCCAACAGCCCTGGAGCGGGCCGCAGCCGCGAGGTTCAGGACTGACAGGTAGCACTCCCCGTGCCAACCAATTCAGAACCGTGCTCGGCGTGCCAACACCCGGACAGTATCGGCGGGGTTATGAGTCAGCAGGAGAGAGGCGCGACGCGCGGCGAAGAGGGTTCCGTCGGCAGCCAGCCGGCGGGCGGTCACGGTGAGCTGGATCATGGCGCCGCGGCGCACCGCTTCGGCGGCCCAAGTCCATCCGTCCGGACGCGCCACCAGCGGCGCTGTCCACATGGCGCCGTCGGGCATCGTGTCGAGCAGGGCGCGCCGGCTCAGCCGCTCACTCGCCAGTGCGCTCGATGCGATCAATGTCGCCTCGACCTGCCAGCGGGTATCGCTGGCGAGACGCGCATGAACCACGGCAGCACGCAATGCCAGCAACGCGAGCGATCCGACGAGCAGGGAGGCCGCGAGCGCCATGACGAGTGCAGCGCCGCGCCTGTCCGGAGAGAAGTCGAGGGACCTGTTCACGGTGCACCGAGCGGCGTGCGCACATACCACGCTGGCGCACCGGGAATGGTGAAGGCCACCTCCAGACGATCGGCAAACCACGAGAACAGTGTCGATCCAACAGTCAGTGGCCCAGCGAACGGTTGCACCGCTGACGTGTGACTCGCGGGAGTCAGGCCAAACCAGTCCGCCGCACCGGATCGATAGGCACTGAGCTCCACCGGTTCCTCGAGGTAAACCACTGTGGCGGTACCGCTGTGTGATGCGACGTAAAGACGAAGTGCTGGTGCGTTGCTGACGGGGCATTGCCCGATGCCAACGGAGTCGACAGTTACCCGCAGCCACTGTTCGGCAACGGGATCTATCAGCAGCAGCAAATCGTCGCGATTGCCTGCGGGGAGCCGAGTTCCGTGCCATGACGAATCGGCGATGAGGAGGGTGCCGGCGCTGTCGGCGCACGGTATGGCGTCACCGATTGGGCGAGAGAGCGCGACCCGCGCGGGTGCGAGAAGGGCTACCTCGGTGTCGACAGCGTCACGCAGTTCCTGTTGCAGAAATGTTCGGAGCGCGAGTTGGGTACGATCAGTGGAGAGCGACACCATCGAACGGGTGGCAACTGTTGCTGCGCCGCGCACCACGGTGACCACCAGTGTGGCGAAGAGTGCGAGAATCACCAATCCGATCAGCAGCTCAATGAGGGTGAAGCCGCGGCGGGTCATCGGCCGCATCGCAGGAGGGTCTCAAGCGGTGGCCGGTCGCTGGTGGCCAGGAAGCGAAGCGGGATCGAATCGGGGAGCACCGCATCGACGCAGCCGGACGAGGATTCGGCAGTTCGGTAGTCGTGCCACCGAGCGGCGTCATCGGCCGTGCCGTTTGCGGCGTGGCGATTGACACGAGCAACGGTGAGGGCGGCGGCGAGTGCCGCAGCGCCCACGATTTCGAGAATGACAAGTGCGACGATGAGTTCGACGAGCGATTCGCCGCGACGCGCGGGGCATGGCATCGGTCCTCCTGGACGTGGAAGTCGCAGCTTCGCAGGACGACCAGGCCGACGCGGCACGTTTTCAATGCACTGCGGCGAAAACGGACGCACAATAAAAACCGAAGGACCCCAGCATTGCCGGGGTCCTTCGATTTCGCCCTTTACTCAGGAAGACAGTCTTATTGGCTTGGCCTGCTGTGTCCTGTTTACGGGCAGGAAATTTTTCCGTCGACCGTGCTTGCCGCACCCGCAGCAACCTGCACCTTGCAGCTGGTGATGGTGCTGGCGATCGACGAGTTACTCGCGGCGACCGTGTAGCCATTGGTCGCTGCCGTCACCGTCATCGTATTGCCGCTCGAGAGCGAGAAATTGCTCGCGGTCTGCAACTGCGCAAAACTTCCGTAGGTTGCGAAGGCCGAGAAGTATGCCTCTTCTGCCGTCTCGACGTTTCGCACATCGGTCTTCACCGAGGCGAGCTTCGCCTTGTCCTTGGTGGCCGCGAACTTCGGAATCGCGACGGCCGCCAAAATGCCGATGATCACAACCACGATCAGCAATTCAATTAG
>JANYCP010000262.1 GCA_025360265.1 Gemmatimonadota bacterium | reverse complement strand
GAACAAGGGCCGCGAAGCGGCCGAAGCTGCGATTCGTACCGCCGACCTGATCCGTCAGGCGCTGGAAGAGTAGATGCTGCGGCACGAGAGTCGGATGCGTGCCCGCGCGCTGCAGTTGTTGTACGCGCTGGAGATCACCGGCGACACGACCACAGCCGCCGGCGCAGACGGGGTCGCCAAGATCACTGGCGAAGTGCGCCTCGTGATTGATGACGCCGAACCGATGGTGCGCGCGATTCGAGAACATCAGGCGGAGCTCGATCGTCTGGCGCAGGCCGCTGCTGACAACTGGCGGCTTGAGCGGATCGCCACGGTGGAACGCAATATCCTGCGCATTGCGATTCATGAAATGCAGCGGGGCGACGTACCGGTGAAAGTTGTGATCGATGAAGCGCTGTGGCTCGCCCACCGCTTTGCCGGTGACCGCGCGCCTGCATTCATCAATGGCGTGCTCGACCGCGTGGCGCGCGACCTCGGTCGGCTGTAGGCCGCGGCGGTGAAGATTCTCATCGCCAACTGGCAGGATCTCCGGAACCCGCAGGCGGGTGGCGCTGAGGTGCACCTGTTTGAACTCTTCTCCCGTCTCGCCGCCCGTGGTCACCACGTGCGGTTGGTCTGTTCGGGGTTTGACGGCGCTGCGCCAACCGAACTGGTCAACGGGATCGATGTCCACCGGCATGGCGGGCGTCATTCGTTTGCGTTGCGTGCTCGCGGCGCAATTCGGCGTGCGCTGCGTGAGTTTGCGCCCGATGTCGTGGTCGACGACATCAATAAGTTGCCACTCTGTACGCCGATGCTCACCTCGCGGCCAGTCTATGCCATCGTACCGCACCTCTTTGGAACCACGGCGTTCAACGAAGTATCCTGGCCGATGGCGACCATGGTATGGCTCGCCGAGCGAGCCATACCGTCGGTGTACCGCCGCGCCCGCTTTCACGCCATCAGTGACTCGACCCGCGACGACCTGGTGTTGCGCGGAATTCCGGCGACCCGGATCGCGGTGGTGTATCCGGGCGTGGATACCAGGCAGTTTTGCCCAGACCCGGCATTTCCACGGCGAACGCCGCCACGTTTTGCCTACATTGGCCGTCTCAAGCGCTACAAGGGGGTCGAGCACCTGATCTCGGCCCTCGCCATCGCCCGTCGAGAGCGCCCCGAGCTCTCCCTTGATATCGCAGGTTCAGGCGATGACCGGCCGAGACTCGAATCGCTGGCTCGCGACGCCGGGCAGGGCGACGCGGTACGTTTTCTGGGATTCGTCGATGGCGCGACCCGGCTCCGGCTCTTGCGGGAGTCGGTGGCGAACGTATTTCCTTCCCCCAAAGAAGGCTGGGGTATTACGGTGATGGAGGCTGCCGCCTGCGGCACGCCGTCCCTGGCGTCCAACTCGCCGGGATTGCGCGATTCGGTGAAGGACGGCCGCACCGGGATTCTCGTGCCGCACGGGGATGCCGCTGCGCTGGCGCGAGAGATGCTTCATCTGGCCGATGATCCCGCCTTGGTGGAGCGGCTCGGGGCCGCAGCGCGAAGCTGGGCGGAACAGTTGAGCTGGGACGCGGCAGCGGACACGGTCGAAGGACATCTCAAGGAGCTTCACGCTGCGCTTTCGTGACTTTGTTGCTGCTGCTGAATTGCAGCTCGAGCCGCTCACCGGCGACATGGGGCTAGATCGCCTGGTGCCCGACGCGGATATCGCCTCGCCCGGACTGGCGCTGGCCGGATATCACGGGCGCTTCATTCCCGATCGCCTGCACGTACTTGGCGAGACCGAGATCAAGTATCTCGCGTCGCTCGACGCCGACACCCGACGCAAGTCGCTGGAAGGGTTCTTCCAATACGACTTGCCCGCGGTGTTCATCACCAAGCATCTCGATCCGCCAGAGCCGCTACTTGAATTGGCACTCGCCCGCCACATACCCGTCCTGCGGACTGCGCTCAAGACCGCCGAGTTCTACAAGGCAATCAAGCCGATCATCGAGGATGCGTTTGCTCCGCGCACCACGATGCACGGATCGCTCGCCGACGTGTATGGCGTCGGCCTGTTGTTCATGGGCCCTTCGGGGATTGGCAAAAGCGAGTGCGTGCTCGACCTGGTGGAGCGTGGCCATCGTCTCGTTGCTGACGATGTCGTCAAGGTGACGCGGCGTGGCGATGTTTTGATCGGTACCGGCCACGAGCTGGCGGCGCACCATATGGAAATTCGCGGCGTGGGACTGATCGACATCCCGGCACTATTCGGCGTACGATCGGTGCGCCAGCAAAAACGAATTGAAGTCGTCGTGCACCTCGAGGTATGGGAGAAAGCGCAGGACGCCGATCGCACCGGGCTGCAGCGCGACATCATGCCGATCCTCGATGTGGCAATTCCCAAGGTCATCGTGCCGCTCAATCCGGGCAAAAACATTACGGTGGTCGCCGAAGTCGTGGCAATGATGCACCTGCTCCGCTACAGCGGCGTCGATGTCGCAGCGGCATTCAACGAGCGACTCATCAAGAAGATGAAGGAAAAGCGTGGCGTGCGCGAGTATCTGCGCGGGGACATCGAATGACCCCGATCAAGGGCATTGTGGTGGGACACGGTAATCTCGCTGCGGCACTGATCGGCGCCGCCGAACAGATTAGCGGCCCCAACAGTGGCTTGACGGCGATCTCCAACACCGATTGCGATCGTGGGCTCCTCGAAGAGCGCATCATGAACGCGGTCACGCCTGGGCCGGCACTGGTATTCATCGACATGCCGAGTGGGTCATGCCATTTCGCTGCGATGCGCCGGATCCAGTCACTCACCGATGTTCGCGTCGTGACCGGCGTCAATCTCGCCATGCTCCTCGAATTCGTTTTTCATCGTGAGGGTGATGTCGACGAAATCGCGGCGCACATCGCCGACGTTGGCGCGCGCGCGGTCGTGGCGCGCTGATGCCGCTGTCGCTCTTCCGGGTCGACGATCGGCTGGTGCATGGCCAGGTCGTGATCGGTTGGGGGCGGCCCCTCGGCGCCAAGTTCATCGTGCTGGTGGATGACGGCGTGCGCGAGAGTGAGTGGGAGCAGGACCTCTACCGCATGGCGATGCCCGATGGTGTGGAGATCATCTTCGCGAGCACGGATGAGGCGATCGCCGCGTTGCCGGTCTGGTCGGCCGATCCGCGTACAGGGATTCTCCTGACCGCCGACCTCGCGACGATGGCCGCACTTCACGACGCCGTCCCCGGCCTGATGCGTCATGTCAACCTCGGCGGATTGCATCATCGCCCGGGCCGCGTGGAACGGCTGCGCTACATCTATCTCGCGGACGGTGACGCGGACGTCCTGCGACGGCTGACCAGTGGTGGCACGAACGTGAGCGCCCAGGATCTGCCAACCACCACGGCGGTCGGAGTGGAGAAGCTGCTCCGATGATCTCGCCGCTAGCGGTGTTTCTCGTGCTGCTTTGGGGCGCTATCGCCGGACTCGATCTGGTGAGCGTGCCGCAGGGTCTGCTTGCGCGACCACTAGTGGCCGCTACCGTTGCTGGACTGATCTGTGGGAATGGGGCAGGCGGTCTTCTCGCCGGAATGGTGCTGGAGTTGTACGCCCTCGACGTGCTGCCGATCGGTGCGTCGAGATACCCGGACTTCAGTGTCGCCGCGGTGGCCGGTGGTGTGGCTGCAGCGTTCGCCCCGGACCAGCTCGCGGTGGGGATGGCGGGCCTCGTCGGTTTGCCGATGGCGAGTCTGGGTGGTTGGACGTTGCAGAAGCTGCGCCGCCGCAATGCGGTTTCTGTCCATCGCCGACTGGAGCGCGTTGCTGCTGGCGATGCCCGAGCGATCTGGGAACTGCAGCGCAACGGCATGCTGCGCGACGCGCTGCGATCCGTCGTGCTCGCCTCTGTTGGTCTGGTGTTCGCCCTCCTCGTGTCGCGGCTGCCATGGGGCGATCGACCGCACTCAGTCCTGGTGTCCTGGGCTGTGCTCGCCGGTGGTATCACCGGGGCATTCGGTGGTGCGTTGCGCAGCGCGGGACGCGGTGCGCGGCGTCGATGGCTGGCGGTTGGGCTGGCGATGGGAATCATCGTGGTGCTGGTCCGATGAAGCCGCGAAGCGAAGCGTTGCTGCGATTGTTTGCTGTCCAGGCATCGTATACGTACGAGCGCATGCTTGGGATTGGAGTGGGCCATGCATCGGCGCCGTTGTTGCGCGACGTCCTGTCGTCGCGGTCAGCGCGGGCGAAGCATGAGGCAGTGGCGCGGTCGGCCGATTTCTTCAATTCGCACCCGTATCTAGCCGGCGTCGCAGTTGGCGCCGAGGTGAAGGCCGAAGAGGATGGGGTATCGGGTGAAGTGATCACACGCTTACGGCGGGCGCTCTCCGGGCCGCTGGGCGCACTCGGTGATCAATTGGTATGGGCTGGGTGGGTTCCGGCGCTCATCGGCATCGCGCTCGCCGCCGCATCGTGGGTTGGCATCTGGGCAATTCCCTTCGTGGTGGTGCTGCATAACGTGCTCCGCTATCGCGTAATGTCGTGGGGCCTTGATCTCGGGTTGCGCGAAGGACTCGGCGTCGGCGCCGCGCTCCATCGTTCATGGCTTCCCCGTGTCGCCGAGGACGCCCAGCGTGTGGCGGCGTTCGCCATCGGCCTGGCGGTCCCGATTGTGGCATGGCATGTCCTGGCCCATGCATCGCGCAGCGACGCGGAGATCACCATCGCGCTGGGTGCGCTCGGGGTGACGTTCTCGCTGTTCCCCGCAACCCGTACCCGGGTCACCGGCCTTCGATACGGCCTGGCTCTTCTTGCCGCCTGCATGGTCGTCGTATGGGGGACCAAGTGATTGAGCGTGAGGGAACGATTGTGAATTCACTCGGGATGCACGCCCGGCCTGCCGCACAGGTGGTTCGTCTGGCGTCCGGGTTCAAGTCGACGATCGAGCTCGAGCACGAAGGGCAAGTCGTCAACGGGAAGAGCATCATGGGAGTCATGACACTCGCGGCGGAATGCGGAGCGACGGTACGCGTCCGTGCTGACGGTGAGGATGCAGAAGCAGCGGCGGCGGCGTTGCTTGAATTGATCGCGAGGGGATTCGGCGAAAAATGAACGAGCGAATATTGCAGGGTGTCGGCGTATCGCCTGGGGTCGCATTCGCACCGGCGCTCCTGGTGCGCTGGACCTTCCCGAACATTCCAGAGCGCACCATCGTGCCGGCGGAATTCGACGCCGAGGTTGCCCGCCTCCATGCGGCGGTTCGCGTCGTCGCGGAGCAACTCGCCGGATTGCGACAGCGTACCCTGCTGCGCGCCGGACCCGAGGCGGCTGGAATCTTCGACGCACAGATCATGATGGCGCAGGACACGGAGTTCCTGGCCGGTGTCGAGTTGTTGATCCGCCGCAATCTGCTTTCGGCTGAGAGCGCGTACGAGTTCAAGGCGCTCGAACTGCGCAACGCCTGGCAGAATGCCCGTCAGTCGTTCCTGCGCGATCGTCTCGCAGACCTGAATGCGATCCAGCTGCGCATGCTGCTGCAGTTGCTCGGGAGATCGGCGGATGATGCCTGGCTTGGTGAGATCCAGGAGCCGGTCGTCCTGGTGGCGCATGAGCTGTCGCCGGGACTCACCGTCCAGCTTGATCGCGATCATGTCGCCGGGCTGATCAGCGAGGAGGGGACGCG
>JANYCP010000301.1 GCA_025360265.1 Gemmatimonadota bacterium | reverse complement strand
CGCGAGGAGGTACATCACCGCGTCCCGCTTCGTCCGCTACTTGCCGAACAATGTCACCGTCATCTGCAGGTCGTTATCCGAAAGTCCTGCAATCACTTTTTGCAGGCTGGCGTAGGACGTCTTCAGGGCGTCCTGCAGCTTCTCAGGATCGGTGATGGGCGCAGGCCTGACTCCGGCACGATCTCGGTGTTGGTTCTGGCAGGAAGTCCTGGGAGCTGCTTCAGGAGGGATCCGCGCTCAAGGTCCAACTGCGGCTGTTGAGTGAACTAGGCGGCGAATTGTTCAACCGGTTGCTTGGCGGCGCACTCGACGTTGCGGTCGTGTTCTTGCCCAATGGGAAAACTGCGCCACCACCGTTCTTGACAAGTATCATCGCTCGCGACCATAGGGAGATCGTGCAAGGCGCCGCTGGCACCGTGGGCGATGATTAGGAAGGTTTGGGCAAAGCGTCCTGGGTGCAATCCATCAGGGTGCTTGCTTCGGGCAAGCCTATCCGCCGGCATCTCCTTAATACCCCTTTCCCCGCGCGGTACATTTCCCGCCAGCGCTGCTCAGGTCGCAGACCCGCCCCCGGGAGAGTCCAATCCATTCCGCCGTTGCCGTCAGGAGCCGTGCAGATGGGCGAGCGCGCAGCAGATCGCGTGCGCGCGCGTTACTCCTCCTGGGCACCATCAGCGCGATCGGTGGGTGTGCGGGGGCCAACGCCGTCCGCTACCGGGCCGTGCAGCAGAGCGGCTGCCGCGTGCCTGGGTATCCCCCCGACCTGAAGGCCCGGGGACTCGCTGGCGTCGTCATGGTCCGCTACGTCGTCGATGCGCATGGCGGCATCGTTCCGGATTCAAACCGCATCATGTCCACATCCGACAGCGGTTTTGTCGACTCGGCATGGGCCGCAATCCGCAGTTGTCATTATGTCCCGAGAATCGTCGATGGAAATGCGGTCGCTACCGCAATGTTCGAGCAGATTGTGTTCGCCCTGCCACAACGCACCGACTTTCAATACATCACCGACATGGATATGAATTTTCCGGAACTGGACAGTATCAGCGTCGAGCACGACAAGGATCGACGCGCCCGCGTGATGCGGAGCTACCTCTCGCTCACAACCACATACGGCCTCGGCGCGGAAACCATCTGCATCTTCCTCGCCATCGCGTTTGGCGCCAGCCGGCTGATGTGGCGCCGGCCGATTCTCGTCGCCTTCGGGGTTACCACGGTGTTGGTCGCCATCTTCGTGGGACTACTGCTGCTCGCGATTTACGAGACGACGGCCGCCCCCGGAATGGTGCGCGTCGCCATCGTGTCGCTGATCATGGCTGCACTGAATGTTGGCGCGGTTGCATGGGCGTTCAAGGCGCTGGCCCCCGCGTCCCTGCGGATGCGGATTGCCGTCTCCGCCCTTGTGGCAGTGCTGGCGACACCCTTCGCGATCCTCTTCTCGCTGTTTGCCGCGTGCATCGTCGGGATTGGATGCATCTGATGAGCTCGTCACTCAAGTGACGGCTCGGTGAATGTCGCTGAAGCGACGGGATCCCCGTGCCGCGCTAGTGGGCCACCTTGTGATAGTACGCCCTCATCACGATCGCAGCATTGGGCGGTGCGCCGGTCGGGATACTGCCGCGCACTTCCACTCCCACCGAACTCGCGCCGACCGGAATGGTCGGCCACGTAACACTCAGCGAGATGGAATCCTTGAGCGGCGTCCCGGGGACCATGGGTCCGAGATTCTTGGGCGCGTCATAGGAGTAAGCGGGCAGCCCGCGATTGGCGAAGCCGATCGACAGCGATGCGCTCGGCCGGCCGGAAAACGCGTCGACAATCATCACCGTGCCAATGAACTTGTAGATGAGGTTGTAGCTCAGACCCTCATACACGGTGTCCCGCGGCACAAAGCGGAGCGTCGCTGAGGCGCTTCCCTTGGAGTCCTGCCAACTGCCGACGGGACTGCCGCTGACCGAATCGAAAGCCCAGGGTTGCCCCACCGTGACAAGGAGCGACGCCCGAAGCGAGTCGTGCCACACCGCGGTGATAGTGGCCGTGCCAGGCGACACAGCGGTGAGATGCCCGTCGTAATTTGCGCCCTTGGCGACCACCGTGACGATGGAGGGGTCGCTCGACGTCCAGGTCAACTCGGAATGCACACCGTCAAATGGCTCGTCGAACGCGTCGATATATCGCGGCCCCACTACTGCAGTATCACTGAGATTCAAGTGCAGCGTGCTCGGAAGAAAATCCAGGCGCGTAACGTGATCGAGCGCGGCGGGGTCGTCATTTGTCGGGTCGGGAATTGCCCCACCACATGACGCTTCAAGAACGAGCAACAGCATGAGCGTACCAAGGCGACAAGTTGTCCGGAGCATAGATCCAGCCTGAGATGGGGTGAATTCGCGGCCGGAGATCGCCGCTTCCACAGGTACACCCCAAAACGGCCGGAATTGGCCGATCGCCCCGAAAAAGGCGGTATTTTCGGTCTGGCCCAACTATGCCCACACCCGATCCGACCAGGCTCCTGGCTCAATGGCGCGACGGCAACCAAGCCGCCGTCGACGAACTATTTCCGCTCGTCTACGAGGAACTGCGCCGGCGGGCCCGGCACTCCCTCCGTAGCCAGGATCCGGGCCACACCCTCACCACGACAGCGCTCGTCCATGAGACCTACCTCAAGCTCATTGCCGTGGATCGGGTCAGCTGGCACGACCGCGCTCACTTTCTCGCCCTCGCAGCCACCGCCATGCGGCATGTGCTGATCAACTATGCTCGCCGCAACCACGCTGCGAAGCGTGGCGGCGATCCCGTGCGCGTCGACCTTGACGATGTGCCGGTGCTCACCGACACCGGTGCCGACCAGATCCTCGCACTGGATGAAGCGCTCTGCCGATTGGAATCGCTCGACGAGCGCCTCGGCCGCACCGTCGTACTTCGCTACTACGGCGGGCTGACTATCGAAGAGACTGCAGAAGCGCTGGGTGTTGCCCCGAGCACCGTGAAACTCGATTGGAAGAAGGCGCGTGCCTGGCTCTATCGCGAGGTCGCCGACGCGTGAGCACCACCGACGACGAAATCCCCGACGACTTCCTCGCCACGTCGGCCGCGGCATTTGCGTCGCGTCACCTGATCGACACGCCGGGACGCACCGAGCAAGCCGGTGCGTTGATCGGCCGCTACCGCCTGGTCGAGGAGCTTGGCCGCGGCGGCATGGGAACGGTGTGGCTCGCCGAGCGCGCCGACGGACACTTCGAACAGCGCGCCGCACTGAAGCTGATCCGGCGCGGCATGGATACCGACGATATCATCGCGCGCTTCCTCCGCGAGCGGCAGATCCTCGCCCGTCTCGAACATCCCAACATCGCCCGCCTCCTCGACGGCGGCGTCAGCGAGGACGGCCGGCCCTATTTCGTCATGGAGCATGTGGCCGGCACCCCGATCACCCGCTTCTGCATCGAACGGAAGCTCTCGCGCGACGATCGGCTGCGCCTCTTCATCGCCGTCTGCCATGCCGTCCAATACGCCCACCGAAACCTGGTGGTGCATCGCGAGATCAAGCCGGCAAACGTGCTCATCAACGATGCTGGCGAGGTGAGACTGCTCGACTTCGGCGTGGCAAAGGTCGTCTCACCGGATCGTCCGGAGGAATTGTCGACTGCCCCAACGCGCGAACCGATGACCCCCGGCTATGCGAGTCCCGAACAGCGCACGGGCTCCGACGTGACCACCGCGAGCGATGTCTACCAGCTCGGCCTGCTGCTCTACGAAATGGTCACGTCGCAGCGACCGCCCGCCGGAGATGCACCACGCCCGCGACTCCTGCGAGGCGACCTGGATGCCATCACGTCGCGCACGCTGCAACCCGATCCGGAGCAGCGCTATCCATCGGCCGAGGCGCTGGCCGAGGATGTCCAGCGACATCTGGCGCATCTCCCGATTCGATTCGGCGCCGGTGGTTGGCGGTATTCTGCCGCCAAGTTCGTCCGCCGCTATCGCGTGCCTCTCGCCACCGCAGCAGTGATCCTGGCACTGGCCATCGCGCTCACGCTCACCTATCTCGCACGCCTCCGTACCGAACGTGACCTTGCGATGCAGGAAGCGACCAAGGCCGCCGAGAACGCCGCAACCCTTCGGGAGGTGTTCCGCGGCTGGAATCCCGATGCGGCAGACCGCGGCAAGGTCACCGTCGGCATGCTGCTGGATGATGCGGCACGACGCGCCCGTGTCGGGCTCAGCGCCCAGCCTGACGTACTCGCCGCGACGCTCAGCATGATCGGGGATCTGGAAATCGGCATCGGGCAGGAGGCCCCTGCCGATTCATTGCTGGGCGAAGCACTCGGCATCCAGCAACGCGCGGCCACGCCGAGTCGCGATCTGGCCGTCACGCTCGCGCGGCGCGGATCGTTGCTGCTGCAGTCGGGGCGAAACGCAGAGGCGGCAGCGGTGTTGCGGCGGGCGCTCCTGACATACCAGGAAGTGTCTACGCCAGGTACCGTCGAGGTGATTCAGGCGCAGCGCGACCTCGCCGAAGCACTCTGGAAGGGCGAACGACTGGCCGAGGCCGACTCGTTGTTGCGCGTCACCGTGGCACGCGTTCGACCCGCGGGGACTCCACTCCAGACGGAAATCTCGTCGGAGCTGGCGTACGTGTACTTTCTCGAGGGGAAATACAACGACGCTGTCGCCCTGCTCCGGCCGGCACTCGCGGCCCAGCGTCGCCTCCTCGGCCCCTTCAATATCTCCACCCTGAGCACGATGCGGCGGCTCGCATCGGCACTGCGCGGTCCGGCCTCGTTTGCCGAGGCCGAGGCACTGGACCGAGAGGCACTCGCCATGTCGCGCACACTCTTCGGCCCGAATCATTATCAAAGCGTGGGCAGCGCCGGCGCCCTCGCCGTGCTTCTGGAACGTGAAGGGAACCTGATCGCCGCCGATTCGTTTGCGCGAGTCGCGCTCGCCGGCGACATCAGTCTGTTCGGCGAAGCGAGCGACGCCGCTGCGCTGATGCTTCGTACGCTTGGTGGCCTGCGGCTGGCGCTCGCTGACACGGTCGAAGCGGATCGTTTGCTGCGCAGATCAATGGCGGCCTTTCACCGGGCGTCGCCTGACGGCAACCTGGATGAGGGTGATGTCCTCAACCGTCTCGCATCGCTCGCGGTTGCCCGCCAATCGCGCGACGCCGACTCGATCTACACGATCGCCGTCAGGTTCGAGCGCGCTCGCCAGCCGGACGGACCGTACTTCGTCACCGACGGTTACGAGTATCTCGGCGCTGCGGCGCTCGCGAAAGGTGACGTCGCGCTAGCAGCACGGATGTACCGGCGCGCACTGACGCTGTACGAAGACGAACTTCCCAGGCGGCATCCCTATCGGCTGCAGGCGGAACGCGGACTCGAGGCAGTGCGCACCCGCTGAGCCGTCGATCGTTTGCTGCCGACGGCGCAACGATCCGCCAAGGCCATGCCCTCATGGCCACGGATGCCGTTGCAACCGCTGAATCCCGTCGTCATCGGTCGCGGTGACATAGATGGACTTCGCGCCAAACCCCACCACCTGCTCATTCTTCAGCAAAGAAAATTCGCCGATCAGTGCGCCACGTCGATCGATCAGATCGTAGCGCGGCTCCGGGTGCTCGGACGAAGGGAATCGGCTCACCAGCAGATTTCCTTCCGGCGCGAGGAAGAGAATTGAACTGAGCCCGTAAAACGGGGGAACAATCGCCGGCCATGGGTCGCGGACGCTGGGATCGGGAGGGGCAGTCTTGGTATACATCCGCGACAGATAGGCGCGTTTCTCCTTGTCGTCGAGCTTGACAGTCGGCACTGCGATCGGCGCGCCACGAATCCACTGACCGTTCGGCTTCCGCCAATCGATACGAAACGGATCGAGCCGAGCGATGGCGATCCAGCCATCGGGAAACATTGTCACATGTTCGGGAACGCTCAGCGTCGTCATACCCACCGTTATATGCGGTGTGCCATCAGCGTTGGGAGTGGCGGACAGAATACGACGATCAATCGGGCGCATCCGGGCAACGGTATCCGCCTTGCCGGTTTCGCGGTTGATGATCGCCACATACAACGAATCCAATCGCCCGAGTTTGTCGCCTGGCATTTCACCACCAGTCAATTGCGCCAGCAGGTGGCCGCTGCGGTCGGCGCCACGTTCACCGATTCGAGCGGCGACAATGGCCGGCGTGTTCGGCGCAACCGTGGCCACGACTTCACTACCTGCCAACAGCAGCCAACGACGATTGCGAGAGTCAACCAGAAGCGTGCTATCACCGCCCACCGCGATAAGCGCGGATATGGAGCGGTATTCGCCAGGCCCCGAACCCATCCGGGAGACTGGCGCCGCCTTGCCAGTCGCGAAGTCACCGACCGTGAATGCGTAGTCGCGGCCATCCACCACCAGCACCCGTCGATCCGCCAGCTCTCGAATCGTGTACAGCGAGGAGAACTCGGCGGAGAGCGTTGCGTCCGCTGGCTTCAGTTTGATAACGCGTGGAGCCTGGGCCGACACCGCTGGCGGTACCACCAACAAAAGGAGCAGTAACGCGGTTGGCGACCACAACTTGAATCGACCTG
>JANYCP010000298.1 GCA_025360265.1 Gemmatimonadota bacterium | reverse complement strand
CCGCGCGCCTTCTGGATCGCGTTGTATGACGCGCGAAGGAAATAGGCGTTGGTCACGCCGGGGATTTCCACCGGATATTGAAACGCCAGGAACATTCCCGCGTGGGCCCGCTCCTCCGTCTCCATGTCGAGCAGGTCCTCGCCGCCGAACCGGACGGAACCCGATGTCACGGTGTAGGCCGGATGACCGGCAAGCACCTGCGCCAGCGTGCTCTTCCCCGAACCATTGGGGCCCATGATCGCGTGCACCTCGCCGGCGTCGATCGACAGCGTGATCCCCTTGAGGATCTCGGTGTCGCCGGCGGTGGCGTGGAGGTCTTTGATTTCCAATAATGCCATTCTACGATCGCTCCCCATTCGCGGAGGTACGGGCACGGCTAACCCAAGTACGGGCACGGCGAGCCGTGCCCCTTCACCCTACACTTCCCTCGAGACTGATTCCCAGCAGCTTCTGCGCTTCCACGGCAAACTCCATCGGCAGCTCGCGGAACACTTCCTTGCAGAATCCGTTCACGATCACGCTGATGGCGTTCTCGGTGTTCATGCCGCGCTGCTTGCAATAGAAAATCTGGTCTTCGCCGATCTTCGACGTGCTCGCTTCATGTTCCACGTCGCTCGTCGAGTTCTGCACGTCGATGTACGGAAAGGTGTGTGCCCCGCAGCGATTGCCAATGAGCATTGAGTCGCACTGGGTGTAGTTGCGGGAGCCGTGGGCCTTCGGCAACATCTTCACCTGGCCGCGATACGAATTCTGTCCGCGCCCGGCACTGATCCCCTTCGAGACGACGGTGCTCTTCGTGTTCTTGCCGATGTGAATCATCTTGGTGCCGGTGTCGGCCTGCTGCATGCCGTTGACCACCGCGACCGAGTAGAACTCGCCAATCGAGTCGTCACCTTGCAGGATCACGCTGGGATATTTCCAGGTAATCGCCGAACCGGTCTCGACCTGGGTCCACGAAATCTTCGATCCGCGCATCGCCTTGCCGCGCTTGGTCACGAAGTTGTAGATGCCGCCCACGCCGTTCTCGTCACCGGCATACCAGTTCTGCACCGTCGAGTACTTGATCGTGGCGCCATCGAGCGCCACCAGCTCAACCACGGCGGCGTGCAGCTGATTCTCATCGCGCTTCGGTGCGGTGCATCCCTCGAGATAGGAGACGTAGCTGCCTTCGTCGGCCACAATCAGGGTGCGCTCGAACTGGCCGGTGTTGGCGGCGTTGATGCGGAAGTAGGTCGACAGCTCCATGGGGCAGCGCACGCCCTTGGGGATGTAGACGAACGATCCATCCGAAAAGACGGCGGCATTGAGCGCGGCGAAGTAGTTGTCGGATGCCGGTACGACCGAGCCGAGATACTGGCGCACCAGTTCGGGGTGCTCCTGCGCCGCTTCCCCGAACGAGCAGAAGATCACGCCCGACTTCGCGAGTGTCGCCTTGAACGTGGTGCCCACCGACACTGAGTCGAAGATTGCATCAACCGCTACGCCGGCGAGCAGCTTCTGCTCGCTGAGCGGAATGCCAAGCTTGGCGTACGTTTCGAGCAGCTTCGGGTCGACTTCGTCGAGCGAGCCAAGCGGCTTCTGCGCCTTTGGTGCGGAAAAATACGAGATCGCCTGGTAGTCGATCGGTTCGTGATGAATGTTCGCCCACGTCGGCTCGTGCGTCATCGTAAGCCAGCGGCGATACGCCTTCAAACGCCACTCCAGCAGCCATTCCGGCTCGTTCTTGCGAGACGAGATGAAGCGCACCGTGTCTTCGGACAGGCCCACCGCTGCGGTGTCCTGTTCGATGTCGGTGACGAAGCCGTACTTGTATTCGCGGTTGACGAGTGCTTCGACCGGCGAACTCATGTGGACCCCTTTGCCGCGGGTGGCTGCACGGTGATCTGATAGCTGCAGCATCCGCAGCCAGCGGCAATGTGCGACTGACGCTCGACTCGGGCGCCGAACGCGCGCGCGAGGAACGCTTCTTCGTCGGCGCAGACTTCAGGAAATTTTTCCGCGACGACGCGATGCGGACAGTTGTGTTCGACGAGTGTGCCGCCGTCGGGCGTTGGGTGCCATTTCGCCATGAACCCTTCGCCGGCAAGTGCCCGCGCGATATGTTCGCCGCGCTCGTCGCCATTCAGCTGCGACGTCTCGGTGCAAATGCGTTCGGCGAGCGCGCCATAGTGCGACTGCAGCATTTCGACTGACGCCGCGCGTCCCTGCAATTGCACGACGTGATCGAGCAGATGCGAGACGGTGTCGGCGTATCGGTCGGGAAAGAGCTCGTGCCCCTTGGCGCTCAGACGATAGGCGTGCTGCGGCGCACCAACACCGTGCGCGACACGATCATGACCTACCAGTGCCGCAGTTTCGAGTTCCTTGAGATGGTGCCGCACCGCGTTAACCGAACAGGACAGCGACTCGGCCAGCGTTGCCGCCGTCGCCACGCCAACGCGCTTGAGCTCGAGCAGCACGGCTGCACGCGCGCCGCGGTGCCCAGTAGGGGCGAGGGACTGCTGGGGTGTTTCTGGCGTCGAAATCGGGGTGCTCATTGCGGGAAGATCCTACCCCGATTGGCACGGGTTGTCAATTCGTCCAATGTTCTTGGTGTAAATCCGTAGCTTCTTGAACCATCAAGGCTTGCGAGGTGCCGTTTGGGCCTGAAACCCCCTTCCGTCGGGGGTGAAAATGGGGTAGCCTCCAGTCCAGTTCGACCACTCAGCGAGGATCTCCGTCATGCGCCAGCGCTGGACCTTTGCCCTCGTCGCGACTGCGGCCCTGGCGGTGCCCCTTGGGGCCCAGACCCCTGCCCCGATCCAGATGCCAAATGGCGACTACGTGATTCAGGCCCGGGATACCTCCAAGACAGCCGAAGTGGGCATCGCCGGTTGGCCATTTGTGCTCAAGGGCGGCGGCGCATTCACGATCAGCAATCCGGAGTCGTTGACGTTCACCGGCAAGCTGCTCCAGAAGGACGGCGTTGCGACGTATACCGATCAGAGCTGCGAAACCCCGGCGAACTACACGATTCGCAAGGAACGGGGCGGCTATGCCTTCGACTTCAAGTCCGGCGGATGTCCCGAAAATGAGGCGACATTGGGCAAGTTGTTGTTCGTCGCCGGCAAGCCGAAGAAGTAGCCCCCTTGCGCAGCACCGGGGCGCGTTTCTACTGTGCGCGGGCGCGGCGAGCATGTCGCTGCGCCGCGAGACCAGCCTGGAACGTCGGAGAAAGTGGCAATGCCGTACATCATCACTGAAGCCTGCATTGGCGTGAAAGACCGCGCCTGCGTCGATGTCTGTCCAGTGGACTGCATCTACGAAGGCGAGGAACAGCTTTTCATTCACCCCGATGAGTGCATTGATTGTGGCGCGTGTGAGCCGGAATGCCCGGTGAGCGCGATCTATCCAGAGGAAGATGTTCCCGAAGGGTTGCGCCCGTACGTCGCCAAGAACCGGGAAATTTTCGATTCGGACACCCCGCCGGGACGGCCGAATAAGTAGGCAAGTGTGAAACTATTTGGCCCTTCAGGCGTCTAATACTATGGCGGGCCCGATAGAACCTCTCCCTCTGTCACCGCCATCACAATTGAAGCCTACCTGAGGCGCCCGTTGGGATTGCGGCTTTGAGCCGCAGCTCGGCGGGCGCTCCTCTTTGCTGGCGCGGCGGGGCACGCCGCTACGTTACACCGAGACCGAACGGAGGCTCCAATGACGACCGACTACGTCCGACACGCCGCACGATTGACGCGCAAACTCTATCTTGATGCATCGCTGGGAACGCCGGCTGCGCCTGATCCAGAGTATTACAAGACCTTGGCCAAGGCACTGGAAGACATCGCCGACGGCCTGGAACAAGTCGGCAAGCGGCGCGATTAGATGACCGTGAGGCTCGTCGATCGTCCGGATACATTTCAGGAACTTCTCGCCGAGGTGGCGGGAGCGCCGATTGTTGCGCTCGACACCGAAGCCGCGTCGTTCCATCGATACCACGATCGCGTCTACCTGATTCAACTCTCCACCCCTTCCCTGACCGCCGTCATCGACCCGCTCGGCGTCGGCTCACTTGAACCGATCGCTGCGCTGCTCGCTGACCCAAACGTCGAAAAGATCTTTCACGACGCCGACTACGACCTGCGACTTTTCGATAAGGAGTTCGGGTTCCACGCACGGCATCTCTTTGACACCAGGATTGCCGCCCAGTTTCTCAACGAACCGGGAATCGGTCTGGCCGCGCTGCTCGAGAAATACTTCGGCGTGACCGCCGATAAGCGGTTCCAGCGCGCCGATTGGTCCGCCCGACCACTCTCCGACGCAATGCTCGACTACGCAGCCGGTGACACTCGCAACCTTTGTGAGTTGCGAACACTACTACTACACAAACTTGACGAAATTGGTCGCTTGAGCTGGGTAACCGAGGAATTCGAACGCCTGGAGGGCACGCGGTGGACCGCCGCGGCGGCCGACCCGCTCGCCGACTTCCTCCGACTGAAAGGTGCCCGTACGTTGGAGCGCCGCGCATTGGCAGTGCTGCGCGAACTGCATGGTTGGCGCTCAGCGACGGCTGACGCGCTGGACCGCGCCGAGTTTCGGGTAATGGGCAATGAGGTGCTGCTGGAAATGGCCCAGCGACCGGTGACGTCTATCGCCGAATTGTCGGCAGTGAAGGGGGTTGGCCGCGATGTCGCGGAACGGCGCGGCGCCGAGATACTCGCAGCGATTGCGCGTGGCTTGGCGGTGCCGGAGGCCGAACTTCCGCGATTCCCGAGAGGTCTTCGCCGCACGCCCGATCCCGCCTGCGAACTTCGCGTCGAAGCGCTCAAGCGGGGC
Source organism: Gemmatimonadota bacterium (assembly GCA_025360265.1). GTDB lineage: Bacteria > Gemmatimonadota > Gemmatimonadetes > Gemmatimonadales > GWC2-71-9 > Palsa-1233. The sequence continues at coordinate 9,484 of JANYCP010000298.1, read as the reverse complement.
CGCAACACCCTCGCCGAGCAGTTGCAGCTTGCCCCGGGTGTACTCTGTCCCAACGGCACACTCGAGGCGATCGCGCGCGCGGAGCCGCAAGACGTCGCGTCGTTGCGCGAGATTCCCGAGGTGCGCCGCTGGCAGATTGAAGTGATTGGTCCGGCGCTGCTCACCGCGATGCATTCCGCGTATCCAGGTGTCGCCGTGGAGAATTCGTGACGAACCCGTTGCCAACACCCGAAGTCGCGCGCAAGGCGTTACGCGCCGTGAAAGATCCCGAGCTCGGCCTGAACATCATCGACATCGGCCTGATCTACGACGTGACGATTACCGACGACGGTGTGGCGCACGTGAAGATGACGTTGACCTCACCAGGCTGTCCGGCCGGCGCAGAAATCACCGGTGACGTGAAACAGACATTGATGGACTTGGAAGGAATCACCGATGTCGATCTGGAGATTGTCTGGGAGCCGTACTGGACGCCGGACAAGATGGATCCCCGAGTTAGAGCGTTTCTCGGGCACTAGGGGACGCGAGACGTAACGACCCTCGTCCTGAGCCGTAGGCGAGGGACCTCCAGAGTTCTTTTCACACGGAGCCTGTGGGTCCCTCGCTTCGCTCAGGACGAGGGCGGTTTAGCGGCCCTCGTCTCTCGTCATCCCGTCCGGCATTCGCCTACTACGGATCTCGTCGCATCCGCCACCTTCGCGCGCACTTCCTTGAGCTGCAGAAATGATTCGGTGGGATTCGTGGGGGCGAAGCTGCGATTGGTGAGCAGCACCACGAACAAATTCTGCGCGGGGTCAATCCACATTTCCGTTCCAGTCCACCCGGTATGGCCGTATGTCGATGTCGTGGCGCATTTGCCATACAACGACATTTTCTTGCCGCCTGGTGGCAACGGTGTGTCCCAACCGAGCACGCGCGTTCCGCTCGCGAGTGTGTGCGTGAAAAATTCGGCGACGGTATTGCGGGTGAGCCATTTCCCCTTGTCGGTCGTGGCTTTGAGCCAGGCCTGGGCAAACTTGGCCATGTCGAGGCCGGTGGAGAACACACCCGCGTGTCCTGACACTCCGCCGAGCACGACGGCGTTCTGATCGTTCACGACGCCACCAACCGGTTGCCCGTGATAGCGGCCGGTTGGCGCAGCGTTGGTCTTGTCGGCAAGGGTGGGGCGGTAATGCGTCGACATCATACCCAGCGGCCGAAAGACCGCAGATTCGGCGAACAATTCAAGTGTCTGGCCACTGATGCGTTCAACTATCAGTCCCATGAGCATCGCATTGAGATCGCTGTACTCGGCGCTGACACCCGGCGCACGACGCAGCGGCGTCGACACCAACTGTTTGCGCGCTTCGGCGACGGAATGCGCCGACAGCCAGAACTTCACGTACGGTGGCATCCCGCTGGTGTGGTTGAGCAGCATGCGCACGGTGACCGCACCCTTCTTTCCGCCGGCGAAATCGGGGAGGTAGCGCGACACCGGTGCGTCGAGGTCAAGCTTCTCTTGCTGCACGAGGACGGCGGCACTGCTGCTCGCCGCGACAATCTTCGTGAGCGATGCAAGATCCCATCGGGTGTTGGCGGGGTCTGGTGCGGGGGATGCCGGGCTCCAGGTGTAGTGCCCGTAGCCGTGCGCATAGAGAATCGTGTCGGCGCGACCAATCACAACGACGGCGCCCGGATAAATACCGGTGGCGATGCCGTCGTGAATTGCGGCGTCAACTGCGGTAAAGCGCTGCGCGGTTGCGGACTGGGTTGTCGCGATGATCATCGCCGCCAATCCTGACACGATGACAGCGGGGGTCCGGCGGGCTGCGCGTGCGGCGCCGTGACCTCGTGTGGATCTGCCCGAACGCTCGCACCGGGCCGCCCAAAGCACCCCTGCTGTTGTCGCGTCAGGGTTGTACGCGAAGCGATCCGGGGAAGAGAACATATAGAAGGCGAAGTGTAGCCTGATCGCGTTGTGATGGAGCAGGTACCGGTGAATTGCGGAACATGATATCGTCGCGACTGTCCGAGTGGGGCAATCCCAGGGCGTGGCCGAATTCGTGAATTGCTATGCGAACGCGCATGGCGGGTGGCACCACCACCGAATCGGAATTTCGGCGCAACGCCAGCGTCATCCTTGCGCCAGTGGCAACACCATCTCGCCCCCAAGTGAGGGTGGTCGAACCCACCTGTCCGCTGTCCGGCAGCACGTCGGTCCATCGCACCGTGACGTCGGCTGAATCCGACGGTCCAACCTCCTTGAACATGATCCCCGACCCAGCGCCATCCCAGGCACGCATCGCCGCGCGCGCCTCATCGAGCAGGGCAGGGGTCCATCGCGGCAACATGGTGTCTGGCACGAGGCGCACGTTGAGCGAGATGCGGTCGGACCAGCGCGCGACCACCGAGTCCGTGTGGGTGAAGAGGGAGTCGAGGTAGACGTGGTTCCCTTCGCGAGCGATGCGGCGCCGTGTTGCCAGACGCGCCATCATGTCGAGCGCGGGGGTTTCGGTCGGTGGGGTGGCTTGGGTGACCTGAATTGTCGCGGGACTGGCGCTCCCGTTTGGTGGCTTGGGGCTCGGGGCCTGGGGTTTGGGAGTATCCATGCCGGGCCGCGATGGTGTCGGCGAGCCGCCGGCATGACGCGCGGCGTCCGCCAGTATCACAACTGCCAATGTCGCGGCGATTCCTACGACGACGTTACGTAGCACGTATTGAATATCGGCACACAGGGCGACATCGGCGAGTGCTGGCTAGCAGAGAGGGAGGTGGGGTCCTACCATTCTGCCGTGTTCGACTCCCTCGGCCGCAACCTGATCCGCTTTCGCTGGGCCGTCATCGCGGTCTGGCTAACGGTGGGCATCTTCGCCGCAACGCGAGCCGGGGGTACCCTCGCCGTCCTCGAACTCCGGGGCCACGCCGACCAGACCACTGAAGCCCAATTCGCCGATTCACTGCTGAACGTCCGTTTTGCCCGGCCGGTAGCAAACTTCTTTGCCGTCACGCTCTCCGGACCCGGCCAGATCACCGAAGGAGCTGGCGGCGACCTTCTCGACTCGTTGGCCTCGACCGCACGGGCCAAGCCGTGGGTGCGCGGCGTCCTCACGAGCCACACCACCAAGGACACGGCGTTCGTCTCCAAGGACCAACACACCACCATGTTTTTGGTGTCGCTCGGCAGTAGCCGCGATTCGGTGGGTGCCTTGGTGGCACCGCTGCGGCAAGCGTTTCGCGACGTGTTACAGCGCACCCCGAACGGTGGCGCGTACACGGTGCAGGTCACCGGTCGAGCACCGCTCGACAATGACATCCGCACCGTGAGCGGCGACGATGCCCGCCGCAGTGAACGCAACCTCGTCCCGATCACGTTCATCGTGCTGGTGGTGGCGTTCGGTGCGCTCGTGGCGGCGTGCCTTCCGGTGATCGTCGGCGTCGTGGTGATCGTACTCGCACTGGCGATTGTCGGCGTGATCGCGCGACACACTTCGATGACCGTGTTCGTGCTCAATATGATCACGATGATCGGTCTCGGCGTTGGCATCGACTATTCACTGCTCGTGGTGACCCGGTTCCGCGAGGAAATGAACGCCGGGCGGTCATCTGTTGACGCGGCAATTCGCACGATCGCCACGGCGGGCCGCGCGGTGCTGGCGTCGGGAATGACCGTGGTTGTTGGGTTTGCCGCATTGCTGCTCACGCCTCTCTCGGACACCAAGAGCATCGGCATTGCCGGATTGGTGGTGGTGGCAATTGCGATGCTGCTCGCGACAACACTGTTGCCGGCGTTGCTTGCGGTGCTGGGCCGCGCAATCGACCAGCCGCGCTGGCTCGCCTCGCGACTCGCCTGGTATCACAAACCGGCGACCTGGGCCCGGTGGGCCGCGTCGCTTTCACGACACCCATATCGCGCGGTCGCGGTGGGTGGCTCGATCCTGCTGCTGCTCACGGTGCCGGTGATGTTCATCCACATCGGGCTGCCGAGCCGCAGCTGGTGGCCCACGGAAACCGAGGCCGGGGCAGGGGTGGCGACGCTGGAGCGAATGGGAATGTCCGGCTACGTGATGCCACTCCGGATGATCATCGAATTCCCCGAGGGTACGCCGGCGACGAGCTCGACCGCACTCCGCGGGCTCAAGCACCTCTCGGATTCGTTGCGCGCCGACCCGAGAATCCGCGAAATCAGGTCGCTGGTTGATATCAATCGGAAGAGGACCGTCTTCGAATACTCGGTGCTGTACAGTTCGCTTGACAGCGTGCGGGTGAACTATCCTGATTTTCTCGACGCGTACCTCGCTCGCGATGAGCGCACCACACTGATGGACGTGATTCCCGCCGACACGACGTCGCTGACCACGGCGATGGACGTCGTCCGCAATGTTCGGCGACTCGCCGCATCCGGACACATCAAGCAGCTCAAGGGTGCGTCGGTTCGGGTCGGTGGGTATGTCGCCGGCTCGGTCGACTTCCAGGAACTACTCCTCTCCCGTTTCCCGATGATTGTTGGCCTGATACTCGCCGTGACGGCACTCATGCTGGCGATCGTGTTCCGCTCGGTCCTGGTGCCGATCAAGGCGATCGTCATGAATTCGCTGTCGGTCGCCGCCACATTCGGCATCGTCGTTCTGGTATTCCAGCACGGCTTCGGCGCGCAACTGTTCGGAGTCGACGGGCCCACCTCCGCGATTTACGTGCTGGTGCCGGTGATCGTGTTCGCGATGGTGTTCGGCTTGTCGATGGACTATGAAGTGTTCCTGCTAGTGCGAATCAAGGAGTTGTACGACGAGACCGGCGACAACGCCGCCGCCACGCGTGACGGGCTCGCGGCAACAGCCTCGGTGATTACGTCCGCCGCCGTGATCATGGTCGTGGTCTTTGGCGCGTTCGCCTTCGCGCATATCATCATGATGCAGTTCATCGGTTTCGGATTGGCGGTCGCGGTGTTCCTTGACGCGACACTGGTGCGGATGGTTCTGGTGCCGAGCTTCATGCAGATCGCCGGGCGGTGGAACTGGTGGCCGGGGGGAAAGGGAAGTCGTTAGTCGTTGGTCATGACTAACGACTAACGACCAATGACCAACGACTCAGCTCTTTGCATCCATCCAATTGTCCCCGATCCCCACCGTGACCAGCAGCGGCACATCCAGCTTCGCCGCGCCTTCCATGTGCTCCTTCACGAGCTGGCCCGCGCGCTCGGCTTCGTCGGCCGGTGCTTCGATCACCAATTCGTCATGCACCTGCAGCAGCATCTGCGCCTTGAGGCCGGCGGCGGGGAGTGCCTCGTGAATCCGCACCATTGCCATCTTGATCAAGTCGGCGGCTGAGCCTTGCAGCGGCGTATTCTGGGCGGTGCGCTCGCCGAAGGCGCGGATGTTGAAGTTGCGGTCGCTGATCTCGGGGATGTAGCGCCGACGACCGAAGAGGGTCTCGACGTAGCCCTGTGCCTTGGCGGTTGCGACGCACTTGTCGAGGAAGGCGCGCACGCCGGCGAAGCGGGTGAAGTAATCGCCAATGAATCGCTTCGCTTCATCCTGCGTGATCCCCAGCATTTTCGACAATGCGAACGGTCCCTGGCCGTAGATCGTGCCGAAGTTGATCGTCTTGGCCCGAGCGCGCATTTCACTCGACACCTCGGCGAGTGGCACGCCGAAGATGATTGCAGCCGTCTGCTTGTGAATGTCGTCACCGCGGCGGAACGCCTCGATGAACGCCGGATCACCGGAGAGGTGCGCCATGAGGCGTAGCTCGATCTGCGAATAGTCGGCGACGACAAACTTGCATCCCGCCGCTGGAATGAAACCACGGCGTATTCCTTCGCCGCGCGGTGAGCGCACCGGAATGTTTTGCAGATTCGGGTCGCTCGACGAAAGGCGACCGGTTTGCGCGCCAACCTGATTGAACGACGTGTGAATCCGCCCCGTTTCGCGATTGACACGCAATGGCAGCACGTCGACGTAGGTGCTCTTGAGTTTCTGCAGCTCCCGATAGCTCAGAATGAGTTTCGGCAGAGCGTGTCCCATGTCGGCGAGTTGCTCCAGTACTTCGGCATCAGTCGATGGGCCGGTCTTGGTCTTCTTGAGAACCGGCAGGCCCTGTCGCTCAAAGAGAATCACTGCGAGCTGCTTCGGTGAATTGATATTGAGCGGCTGCTCACCGGCGATCGCCTGAATCTCTCCGCTCAGCTGCTCGAGATCCTTGCCAAGCGAAAGTCCGAGTTCGGCAAAGCGCGCGGTGTCGATCCGGATGCCGGCCCATTCCATGTCAACCAGCACCGGAATCAGCGGCATTTCAATCGTCTGCAACAGCGGCAACAGCCTGTGGTGCTCGAGGTCGTGGGCGAAGTGCTCGCGCAGTGCCAGCACCGTCGCGCTGTCGGCGCCGCAGTACAACGCGGCGCGCTCCACTTCCACTTCGGCGAACGGGATTTCGGTCTTTCCCTTGCCGGCGAGATCGGTGTATTGCGTCATGCGCTGGCCGAGACATTCGAGCGCCAACGAATCGATGCCGTGTGAGCGGCGTGACGGATCGAGCACGAACGACGCGAGCATCGAGTCGTAGGACAGGCCGGCCACTTCAACCCCCGCGCGCCGCAGCACCTGCACATCGTACTTCAGGTTGTGGCCGGCCTTCGGCACGGTCGCATCTTCCAGCAACGCGCGAATGCCCGCGCATTCCGGTGCGGTAATCGGTGGCAGGTTGCGCACGGGTGCGCGCGCTGGCGCGGCGTTCATCGGTGCTTCGAAGAGATCGCGCGCTGGCTCGCGGTGACCGAACGGCAGATACCAGAGTTCTGAAGTGCTCGCGGCGAGCGACAAGCCGATCAATTCGGCGTTGTGCGGTTCGAGTGACGACGTCTCGGTGTCGAAGGCGACGATCGGCGCGGCGCGCAGGCGTGCCACGATCGCGGCGAGTTCCGCCGGATCGGCGACCGTGACGACCGGATAGAGCGTGATGTTGGGGGCCACTGGTGCCGGTGCGGCGGCCCCGGTCTCCGCGGCCGGTGCGCCGGCCGGTACGGTGCCGGCGTTCTGCTTCTCGAGCCGCGCCAGCAATGAATTGAACTCGAGTTCAATGAACAGCTGGCCGAGCGCGGTAGTGTCGGGCTGATGCGCCGTGATGTTCGCGAGATCGAGGTCCACCGGTACGTCGAGCTTGATCGTCACGAGGCGCTTTGAAAGGCGGGCCGAGTCGGCCTGCGTCTGCAGTGCTTCGCGCGAGCGCTTCTGCTTCACCTCGTCAGCGCGCGCAATCAACGTTTCAAGATCACCGAATTCCTGCAGCAACTGCACCGCGCCCTTCTCGCCAATCCCTTTCACACCGGGCACGTTGTCGGATGCGTCGCCGAGCAGTGCCAGGTAGTCGGTGACTTGCGAGGGTGGCACGCCGAGTCGCTCGGCGGCATTGGCTTCGTTCACCCAGAGCTCTTCAACCCCCGCGGGGCCGCCGCGGCCGGGGTTGAGCAGCGACACACCGGGCCTGATGAGTTGATAGAAATCCTTGTCGCCCGACACGATCACGGCTTCGAGCCCTTGTGCCGCGGCGCGCACGGCGAGCGTGCCGATCACGTCGTCGGCTTCATAGCCATCCACTTCAACCAGCGGAATTCGAAACCCGGCGAGCAGTGTGCGGATCCGTTCAACTGCGCGATCGAAGTCTGCCTGCAGCTCTTCGTCCAGTTTTTCTCTGGTCGACTTGTACTCGGCGTATTCCTCGGTGCGGAATGAGTCGCCGGCGTCGTTGACCCACACCAGGTAGTCGGGGCGGTATTTCTCGCGCAGCCTGAGCAGGAAGTTGGTGACCCCCCACACCGCCGAGGTGTTTTCGCCCTTGGCGGTGCGGAGTGGCCGGGAGATCAGCGCGAAGAAGGCCCGATAGATCAGGGCATAGCCGTCCACGAGGAACAGCTGCGGCGGCGTGTGTTCAGGCATCTGCAAACAATAACGCGACGACTAGTGTTCGGCCGGGCTCTGGATCCTCACACGCACGCGCTCGAATTCGGAGCGGGATTGCGGCGTGAGCTGAAAGCGCCCGAAGCCGGTGATGTCCTGGAAGTAGATGAACAACCGGTAATTCGGGTATTCCCAGCGGATCGTTCGATTGGCGTTCTGCAGCTGGGCAGATTGGTCCTGCACGATGTCGGGGTCGCCGAGGAGGATGAAGACTTCGCCGCGATCACTGCGCCAGCCGGCAAATCCAGTCTCCCGGTAACGTTGGTTCGCGACCGCGATCCGCGAGAAGTACTGATCGAGCGCCTCGTTCTCTGGTGTGGCAGGATTGGGGTCGGTGGCTTTGTAGAACTCCTGCCAGAGGGCGATCCGGTCGCTGTTCTTGGCGCGGCGCATCGCTTCGACTCGCCGGTTCTCGCCGAAGTAGCGCAACAGCGAAAGCAGATCGTCGAAGTTGGTGACCACCCACGCCGAAGAGAATGACACCAGCGCATTGGTACGGTGAATCGCGTCACCGCCTGGCGCGATCGCAAATCGATTTCCAGGGACCGCGTTGTGCGTGGCATTGTCCGGACCGACAAGGATTTCCAGCTGGCCGAGCGGTGCGGATTCGGGAACGACTCGCAGGATTCGTCCCTCGACGCCGCCGGTCCCGGCGAAGTGCATCACGCTGCGAATCACGAGACTGTCGTGTTCGTCGCGCACTTCAATCGGAAGATCTGCGGGCTTCGAGTAGCCGTATCCCTCGACGTACACGAGCAGGGTGTCGCCGCCGTACGCGACCGTGCCGCGCGGGTTCATCACAATCGCAAGGGAGTCGTCGCGCGAACTCCGGGTGTGAACGCTGTAGGCCAGTACCGGCGCGGAATAGCTCGCCGGAACGAACGCCGGTGCGGTGACGCGCTGGACGGCGGTGCCGGTCTGCGAGTTCCCCAGGTCGCGCACTCGCACGCTGACCTGATACTCTCCGGGTGCCAGTATCACCTTCTGCTGTTCGATGATGCTTTCGTCGGTGCGCATCGTTTCCTGGAACGATCCAACCAGGACCGACTTGTCACGACCGACGATGAGCGGTGGCGAGCCGGCGTGGGCGAATTCGTACTCGATCCGATAGCGTGCACCAAAGCCCTTGCCGCTGCGTTCGAAGGTGAAGACCCGGTTCGCCAGCGAAATCGCAACGATGGCGACGGTCGAATCGTGCGGCCCGGGAACGAAGGCGACCGATCCGACATACTGCACGTCCTGCGACGATACGAGGCGCCCCAGGCGCGCGAAGAGGCCGTTGGCATCGAACATCTGCGTGACTTCGTGCTCGGTGGTCTTCCCTGGTGTCTCGTTGAGCCGTTGCCAGCCACCACAGGCCGTTAATGCCAGGAAAAACGGCAGGATCCGGTCGACGAAGCGGCGCGGGAACGGGGGTGTCGTATGCATATCTGATTATACGACGACTGACAGGCCTCCGCTGTGGCAAACCGCCACGGCTTGCAAGGGCAGGCGGGCGGGCGATACCTTTGCGCACATCCCATGGCACAAGATCCGAATGTTGGTAAGACGATCGC
>JANYCP010000259.1 GCA_025360265.1 Gemmatimonadota bacterium | reverse complement strand
TTCCCTGGAAATGCTCCACAATCGGTGCACAGCGTTGGTCGATGTGGATAACGCCGATTGTAACATTCCAGCCCGCTCTTACATTTCGAGCATTCACTTGACGAGGAATCCCGGTGTCCGCTGAATCAATGAAGGCCGCAGAAATCTTCGCGGGCGACCTGCAGCTTGGCGCTGGCCGGGTGGATTGCCAGCGCCCAGAAGCATTGCAGTCCGAGAAGATGGATCGTCTGGCGCATATGGCCGTGTTTGGACCGACCGGCGAGAAAGCGGGGGCAAGGTCGCTGCTCTGGGCACTCGGGCAATCGATGGGTTGCCGTCCCGCATCGATTCACGATCTCTACGTCGCCCGTGGTCGCGGCGAGTGCCAGGGGTTCACGGTGCCGGCGATCAACGTGCGGATGATGGCGTACGACACGGCGCGCGCGGCGTTCCGCGCGGCGAAGGCACGCGATGCCGGCGCGATCATTCTCGAAATTGCCCGCTCCGAAATTGCGTACACCGATCAGCGGCCAGCTGAGTACGTCGCCGTGATGATCGCAGCGGCATTGCGCGAAGGGTTTCATTCGCCGCTCTTCATCCAGGGCGATCATTGCCAGATCAACGCCAAGAAATATGAGGTCAACGCCACCGCCGAAGTGACCGAGGTGATGAACCTGATCGGCGAGGAGATTGCTGCAGGCTTCTTCAACATCGACGTTGACACCTCGACGTTGGTGGAGCTTTCCTTTCCGACATTGAGTGCGCAGCAGCGCCACAACTACGAGCGCGCCGCCGAGATCACCCAGTTCATCCGGCAGCGCGAGCCGCAGGGTGTCACTATATCCGTCGGCGCCGAGATCGGTGAGGTAGGGCACAAGAATTCCACCGTGGAGGAGCTGCATGCCTTCATGGACGGCTATCGTGTGGCGTTGGCCAGGGACGGCGACGTCGAAGGGATCAGCAAGATTTCGGTACAGACTGGTACGTCGCATGGCGGCGTGGTGCTGCCGGATGGATCGATCGCGGCCGTCAAGCTCGACCTGGTGGCGCTCGAGGCGTTGTCGAAATCGGCGCGTGATGATTATGGGCTCGGCGGCGCGGTGCAGCATGGCGCGTCGACCTTGCCGAGCAACGCGTTCGGCAACTTTGCGCGGATCGAGACCGCGGAGATTCATCTCGCCACCAATTTCCAGAATATCGTCTTTGATCATCCGGCGCTTCCGGGCGAACTTCGCGAGCGGATGTATCGCTGGCTCGATGCCAACGCGCAGTCGGAACGGAAGGATGGCGATTCGGATGAGCAGTTCTACTACAAGGCCCGCAAGAAGGCAATTGGTCCTTTCAAGCGGGAGGTGTGGGATTTGCCGGCGATCGTGCGTCAACAGATTGGTGCCGAGCTCGAGCGGACGTTCGGGTTCTTGTTCGACCAATTGAAAGTTGGTGGGACTGCCGCACTCGTGCGCAAGTTCGTCCAAGCACCAGCATTGCGTTACGGCCATCTTACGCACACCGGGGCGCAAGCCACGGACGACGCGGAAGCTGGCGAATAGCCAACCAGCAAGGAGCATGATGATGCGCGATGATCGTGATGTCACGGTGATTGAATCCGATTCCAGTGGCGGAATCCGATGGTTCCTTCTTGGCGCCGCGGTTGGCGCAGGATTGGGACTGTTGTTCGCACCGCAATCGGGCGAGCGAACGCGGCGTGACCTGGTTCGGCGGGGTCGCACTTTGCGCGACAAGGCCGAGGAGCTGGTCGATGAATACCGGGACGATGTGGTGGCTGAGGTTCAGGAAGGGAAGAGCAAGCTTCAGCGAACCGCCTCGACTGCGCGGGAATCGATGGAGCGTCGGCTTGCTGATGCGCGGTCGCGGGCGCGGGCGGCCGTGGGCGCCGACGAAGTGGACGAGGGCGACGACGAGTCGGCCTGAGTGAGTGAGATGCCGCACGACGCGACCGAGAGCCCGCCCGCCGGCGGGCTTTCTGGCGTGCCGGCGATGTTGTCCCTTCGTGACAAGACCTTGGAGACGCTCGACCGGGCCAACCTGCCATTGCTGGCGTCGGCACTCACCTTCGATGCGCTGCTGGCGATCATTCCGCTGGCGATCCTGCTTGTCGTCGGCCTGAGCTATTTCCTTTCGTCAACCCGATTGTCCGCGACGCATCCCGAAGACCTGTTGGTGCGCTTCATGCCGGCGCACATGCATGGCTCCGTGAACGATCCGTTCACGTTGGTGGAGTCTCTGGTCGGCAAGATCAAGGACTATCAGCACACCGACCTGACCTGGTGGATTGTCATTCCGGTGTCGATCTGGTTCAGCACGCGGGTATTCGCCGCGATGCGTGCGTGCCTGTCGCAAATCTATCATGTGCGCCCTCGTCCGGTCCGTGGACACTTCGTCTGGAGCTATGTGGCCGGGTATCTGCTGGCCAAGGCCCAGGATACGGGCATCGTCATCGTGGTGCTGGTGCTGGCACTTGGCAACACCGTTGCCACCGCTGCGGTGAAGCTGGTGACCGTCGAGGGGGTGACGGTGCGGCCACCCTGGCAGTTCCTGCTCACGTTTGGCGGCAAGCTCGCCGGCCTGGGCGTCGGTTTTCTCTTCGGTGTAGCCCTCTTCGTGCTGCTCTACCGCTATTCGAGCCCGAAGCGCCTGGCGTGGGCTCCGGCTTTGATCGCCAGCACGCTCGCCACGATGGGCTTCGAGCTGGCGAAGCGTCTATACGGCTTGTATCTCTCGCACGTATCGCACAGTGGGCAGTTCTCGCTCGACAAGGGGCTCACGGCGGCGCTGCTGTTTATCGTGTGGATCTGGTACATGGCGCTCGTCTTCCTGATCGGTGCCGCCGTGGCTGACGTTTGGGATCACGAGCGTCAGGCGCGAGCGCTGAGATAGATTGTGATGTCCTGTCCGGAGGTTGCGGCGTGATGGTACAGCTGGCCCTGCTCGCGATGTTGCAGCAGACCGCACCACCCACGGCCGCCGACAAGTCGTATCTCTTCTTCGTGGCGGTGGAGGGCAGGGACGAGGTTGCACTGTTGCGATTCGACGCCAGGGGATTGCGCGTCGAGCACCGCACTCCGATCGGCCAGCTTCCTGGCGATCCAGAATCACCACCGGAGATGTATCGACTTGAGGTGACAGCGCCGGTATTTCCGACGCTCAACGGTCGAAACGTCCTGCTCTCGAGTGCTCATGGTTTTGCGCCGGACCGTCTGGCGCCAGGGCCGCGGCACCTCACGCTTTCGCCCGACGGGCGCTGGTATTACGTCACGACGGCGCACGGTTTTCCCAATGGGTTGCTGCTCAAGATGCGCATCGCCGCCGACAGCAGCCTGGTACCGCAGCCTCCCGACACCGTCCGTGGCCAGGAGCAGCTCGGCGCCGTTCCCGATGCCGTGGCGATCTCGCATGACGGATTGTTGGCGTGGGTCACGGGCAGCGGGCTGACCGACGCCGATCGTTCGGGCGTGTCGATCGTGTACTTGAACACGATGACCGAGGCTGGTTTCATTACGACGTGCGGTATCGCCCGCGGTTCGCGATTCACGGCGGATGGCGCGAAGCACTACTCTTTGTGCGCGGCGACGGACGTCCTGGTAGAGATTGACGCCGGTGCGATGAAAGTCAGTCGACAGCTTTCACTTGGTGCAACCGATCAGCGTCGGTGCGGTGCGGCAGCGCTGGCAATCGTCGCGGATGGTTCGCGGATCTTCGTGTCGTGCAGTGAATCCAACGAGATTGTCGAAGTGGATGGGCGTGCATGGACGGTCCGCCGCCGCCTGGCCGTGGGCGCTGGCCCAGGTGCGCTGGCGGTGACCGCTGCTGGCGAGCGGATCGTTGTGGCGGATCGGGTTGGTGGCGCCGTGTCGTTGCTCGACCTGAACGGTGGCAATGGGACTGCTGCGGTCGCTGGGTCGAACCGGCCCGCCGTGCAGATCGACGCCAGCTATCGCAATGCCTACCTGCAGGCTGCGGGCGGTACCCGAACTGATCGCTTCGACGTGACCGGCATGGTTCTGGCCGCTGCCGGATTTGGCGCACCGCTCCCCGCGTTGCAGGGGATTCCGGTGGGTATCGCAACCAGTTCTGATGGGCACTTTGCCTTTGTCACCGCGGCGCGCTCAGACGCTGATCCGGGAACGATCACCGTGATCGACCTGGCGTCGCATCTCGTGGTCGCATCGCTCGACTTCGGCCGGCGACCGGCGGGTATCGCGTTCTGGAAGTAGCGCGTGAGTGGTGCCCCACGGAGTCATGAGGTCCCGCGCGTCGCGCAGGACGAGAGGGTATTCCCACGCCTCACGACTAACGACGCACGACTATATTCCCATCGCCCCAGGTCCGAAGGATGTTGGCGCGTGAACCGCGTCAGAGCCTAGCGGCAGCAGCGCTAAGCGATGTCCAATGTTGCTTCGGAGTGCCTGGGGCACTTTACAGATAGGAGAAAGGCGAGAGGAGATAGGACACAACCGCCGAGCTGGTTCCTATCTCCTAATCTCCTCTCTCCTATCTTTCGTTATGACCATCGCACTCGCCCGTCGCTATCGCCCCCGTCGTTTTGCGGACCTAGTCACGCAGGACCACGTCGCCGCCGCGTTGCGTGGTGCGGTGGCGAAAGGGCGCGTCGGCCATGGTTACCTCCTCGCCGGTCCGCGCGGCGTCGGCAAGACGACGGCCGCCCGCATTCTCGCGATGGCGCTCAACTGTGAAAATCGCGCCGCCGACGGCGAACCATGTGGCGAGTGCTCGTCGTGTCTCAAGGTGTGGAACGGCTCGGCCGATCTGGACGTCGTAGAAATCGACGCGGCAAGCAATCGCGGCGTCGATGACGCCCGCGACCTGCGCGAGCGCGCGATGTACGCCGCGTCGCAAGCAGGACATCACAAGGTCTATATCGTCGACGAAGCGCACATGCTGACGCGCGAAGCGTGGAATGTGCTGCTCAAGATTCTCGAGGAGCCACCGCCGGGCGTGGTCTTCGTGTTCGCCACCACCGAACCCCAGAAAATTGCCAACACCGCTGCACCGGTCATGTCCCGCTTGCAGCGTTTTGACTTTCGACGCATTGGCCCTGCTGCGATTCAGCAGCGCTTGCGTGAAGTGCTCAAGGCAGAGAAGCTCGACGCGGAAGACGATGCATTGCTGGTGATTGCGCGACATGCCGACGGCGGCATGCGTGACGCCCTCTCCGTGCTCGATCAATGCCTTTCATTTGGCGAGGGGATCCTCACCGCCGCGCGCGTGCGTCAGGCGCTTGGTCTCATTGACGACGAAGCGTATGGTGAACTCCTCTCAGCCGTTGCCGATCGGCAACCGGGCGCGGTGTTCGCCGTGATGACCACCGTGTCCGATTCCGGTGCGGACCTGGCCGAATTCGCCGGTGGACTCGCCGAGCTGCTCCGGGCCATCGTGATGAGCCAGTACGGCGCTGAGCCCGAGGGGCTGCCGGAATCGACGCGACGCCTGATTGCGGGGATCGCGCCCCGGCTCGCCGCGGAAGACGCCGTGCGGATGCTCAAGCTCCTCGGCGAGTCGGAACAAGGCATCCGGCGCAGTGCCAATCCACGGATCGCGCTGGA
This sequence comes from Gemmatimonadota bacterium, assembly GCA_025360265.1. GTDB lineage: Bacteria > Gemmatimonadota > Gemmatimonadetes > Gemmatimonadales > GWC2-71-9 > Palsa-1233. The sequence continues at coordinate 613 of JANYCP010000259.1, read as the reverse complement.
AACGTTGCTGCTGCGCTGGGCGATGCTCGATCGGGCGGTGGACCTCCGGGCCGTGCTGGCTGGCGGCGTGCCCTTGGCGGCGGCGCCTGCGCGGCCGATACCTGAGCAGAGAGCGCCCGCGGCCCAGTCGCCAAGCCCCAAGCCCCAAACCCCAAGCCCAAAGGCGAAGGCTGGAGGCCTGAGCGACGAGACCCTTGCCTCAGTCTGGCCCGACATCATCGCGACCGCCACGCGCCAGAGCCCGATGCTCGGTCAGGCGCTCGGGCAGGCGACGGCCACGCTGGTCGGGCCGGGGACGGTAGCGCTCGAGTTCGGTCCGGAGAGCGCGCTCTTTCAGGATGGAGCGAGTCGCCAGCAGGCGGCGATTGAGACGATTCTTGGCGCGGCGCTCGGGAGCAACGTGAAGGTACGGGTTGGCGGTGGCAGCGCCGCTCCGTCAGCGCCGGAACGGAAGTCGAAACGGCTCTCGGCCGAGGAGATTCGAAGCGAGCGCCTCGATCAGTTGCGGACCAAGGACCCGGCGCTCGACGCCGCAGTGAACGCGTTAGATTTGGAGCTCGTGGACGACGATTAAGCGGTCACCAAGAGGCAGAACCCATTGGCAGATTCGACC
>JANYCP010000288.1 GCA_025360265.1 Gemmatimonadota bacterium | reverse complement strand
GCGTAGACCTCCTGCGCCCCTACCCCGGGAGGTGCGGCGATCGAGAGTTGCAGCACAAACTCCTGATGGCCGAGCAATCCGTAGTTGAAACGTGCCATCAGGTAGAGAATGGTGCAAAGAAACACCGTCCCCATGAGCGCAAGCACATGCAACCCGACACCCGACGCCAGACCGACGGCGAGTGAACAGAAGACGAAGACCAGATCCTGTGCGTCCTTCAGCGCCGTCCGGAATCGTACGATCGACATCGCACCAACCAAGCCGAAGGCCCGGGCGAGGTTGTTGCCGACGACCATGATCACGATCGCGGTGATCACGCACAACGTGATCAAGGAACGGTCGAACGTGCTTGAGTAACTCACGCCGCGATAGGTGCGTCGGTACACGGTCGACAGGAGCAAGCCGCAGCACAGCGCCACTACGAGATGGAGCGCGGCGCTGGCCAGATCGATCGGTGCCAGCTCGCCGACAACAAGGGTCTTCAGCGGATCCAAGACGATGCCTCACGGTACGGGGTGGTGTGCGACCCTTGGCCAATGCGCCGCCGGGTGGCCTGCGACCATTCGGCGTTCGCCAGCGCGCGAACCTTGGTCGTGTGCTGGACGACGCGTTGGTCGGTCAGGCAGGTGTAATACTTGGACAGCGCCCGACGCACGAGGCCCTGACCGCTGAGAAACGGCCGAAGCCACGACGGGAAACCGAATCGGGCATCGTGCTTGACCTCGAGAATGAAATGGCCAGGAAGCGAGGGTCGGGCATCAACCTCAGAATAGAGCTGCGACAACCGCGGATACGGAACGCTCCGAATGCTGGCGTCAAAGGTGATGCGCAACGAACTCTCGATGGTTCCGACGTGGGGCTCACGATCATAGGTCACCAGCACGACTGGCCGTAGTGCAAAACGCGCCAGGCGAAAGAGGAACTGCGACGCATTCGCCCTTGCGTCGGGAATCGACGTCGAGGGCGGCACGAGGTTCTCGATATCGCCGCTGTCGAGAAGCTCCGCGACCGACACAAAGGGCAGCGACACGCGAACCTTGCTGCCAACCGCTCCGTTGCGCCGCTTGACCTCAAGAAATGCCAGCGAGCTGGCCCCCTGTTGTTCGTAACCGCGAATGCGTGGCTTCGCCCGAACGGCCAGACCGTCTTCGTTGGCGAAGAATCCATCGAAACTGGCTGTGTCATAGTAGATACTGCGCACCGTATAGCCGACGTACGCGCCAACCCTGGAGTCATGCTTCGGCGTGGCGTGTCGATCCGGCTGGACGAATGGTGCGATGACCGCGCGCAATGGTTCACGCAGTCGCTCCGGCACCAGGTACTTGTGTTCAACTCGAAGATCCAAGGGCTAGCCTTCCAGTTCCAGCTGTGTAACGACGGCTACGCAGTGTAACGGTCGTGTAACAAGAGCAATACGTGCCGCTCCCCGCCGAGGTTACCCTCGGCACGATCGGTCGAACCTATTGAGCGCCACCTGTCGACAGGATAACAGCGAAGCCCTACACTTCAGCCAATGAGCACCATCCTCTATCCTGCAGTCCGCGGCGCCATTTTCGTCGCCCTGCTCCTCCTCATGGGCACGCAGGTCGCGACGGTGCTGGTCCGAAGCACACTAGCGGGGACTCCGGACCTGGCTGCCCCGCTGTTGTCCCGCCTGCAGCGGCTACTGCGGCCACTGCTCGCGGCCCTGCTCTGCCTCCTGATCGCGAAGGGTGCCCTCCAGCTCTTCTCGTTTGTCGACCCAGGTGAGCAAGTCACGTTCGCACTCACCAGCGCGGTGCTGCTCAGCGGCACCTGGGGCATCTCCTGGCTCGTCCAGCTTGGGGCGGCGATCATCTTGGTCGCGATTTGTGACAAGCATCCGCGCATCGACGGCCGCCTCACCGCGATCATCGTGCTGGCTCAGACGGGAATGGGGCACGCCGCCGGATCGGCCTGGCCCACACCGGTCGGGCGCTTGGTGGATTCCGCCCACCTCATCGGCGCCGGGCTCTGGCTCGGTACACTTGGTGCGTTGGCGATCACGTCACTTCCGCTGTTGCGCGGAGAAGAGCAATTGCCAGCGCTCGCGCGAGTGGTTCGTGGCTTCTCGACATTCGCTCGAGTTGGCGTGTCGCTCGTGATCGTGTCCGGTGTCACGGCAGCGCTCATCTACACGGGCCCGATCCGCACGATCGCTCAGTCGACGTGGGGACAACTCCTGCTCGTCAAGCTCGTGTGCATGCTCGGTGTCATGGCGCTCGGCTGGTACAATTGGCGAATCGTCACGCCGGCCCTCGAGGGCGCGCATCCATCCTGTCGCCAACGGCTGCGACGTGCGGTGCAACTGGAACTCGCCCTCGGGTTCGTAATGCTGACGCTCACGGCCTTTCTCGTCGCCTCGTCGCTGCCTGGTGAAGGATCGTGACCACCCGAAGTGATGCGCTTGGCGCGACGTTGCACGCATTGGCCCGCGCCCATCGCGGCCGACTCGCGGCACTCCTCGCGCCGCACGGGTTGCATCCGGGACAGGACTTGCTGCTCGTGGCCGTTTGGAATCAGCCGGGAATCGGCCAGGCCGCACTCGCCGAGCAACTCGGCGTTGAGCCACCAACCGTGACGCGCATGGTACAGCGTCTCGAACGCGCGGGAATGGTCGAGCGTCGCGCGAGTCCGCTTGATCGACGCGCGCAGTTGGTGCACCCGACACCGCGATCGCGATTGCTGGAAGGGATGGTGCGACGCGCCTGGAGTTCGCTGGATGAGTTGCTGGTCAGTGCGCTTGGCGATGTCGAGGCGAGAAAGTTACAGAAGCTCGCGGCACAGGCGGTGGTGACGCTCAACGAGTCGCCCTGAGCGCAGCGAAGGACTTCAAGGCGCCGTGTTGCGAAGCTCCTCCCCCCACTCCCCCACCGTCGGCGCACCAAGCGGCGGCCGCGCCACATTTGCCGCCCAGCCGAACATCGCCGTACACGCCGTACCGCACACAGCACCCTGACATTCACCCATGCCGACCCGCGTCCACAACTTCGCTTGGCGCTGCGTCCACGTCGGATCGACGTCACGGCGGCGTACGTCTTCACACCGACAGATGATCGTATCGTCGGTTGCGAGCTGAAGAAGTTCCTCCCGCGCGGCAAATGCCCGCGCAAGTCGGCGCCCGAACATCCTGCCGCGATTCCGGCGTCGCTGTAGCGAGCCCGCGCGTGCGCCATCCACATCGCCAACGGCAGCACGTCCAGCGATTTCGCCTTCTGTGATCGCCGCGAGGTCGCCCTTGACCCCGGTGCACTCGCCGATCGCCCACACGCCGCCCACCGATGTTCCCTGCATGTCATCAACATCCACCGCACCATCGACAGTCGTGCAACCAAGGATTTGCGCAAGCTCGGTGCTCGGCACTAGCCCCGCGCTCGTCGCCACCCAGTCACAGTCAAAGGTCACCGACTTGCCACGTACGTTGACGACGGCGCGTTGCACGTGACCGAATCCTTCGGCGGCAGTGATCCAGCTCCCAGTATGAAACGGCGCCTTGCGAAAGACCGCACGATACTTCGCCGCTTGGAGTAGCGCTTCGGGTTTGGCCAGTAGACTGGTACCAAAGCCGAGGACGGCACCACGCGAGGCCTGTTCAGCGACGAGCAGCAAGTCCGCGCCCGCCGCAACGGCGGTGGCCGCGACCGGAAAGAGAAGTGGTCCCGTACCGCAGATGACGACGCGTGCACCAGCGAGTGACACGCCACTCTTGATCAGTGCCTGCAATCCGCCGACACCGACCACGCCGGGCAATGTCCATCCGGGAAATGGCAACAGACGTTCGCGCGCGCCCGTGGCAAGAATCAGTGCCCGCGTGGGCTGTCGATCGATCCGTCCGCGAAATGCGATCACGAGTTCGTTCGGGGAGATGGCATCGACCACGCGAGCATCGTTCGCAATGACCACACCGAGCGCTAACGCACGCTCGATCATGGCCCGCGCGTGCGGTGGCAACGAAGCAAGCTGTCGGTGCCGCCAGATCTGCCCCCCAGGACGGAGTCCCTGGTCCAGTACCAGCACGCGTTTGCCTCGTTCCGCCACGGCAATGGCCGCACTCAGGCCAGCGGGGCCGGCGCCCACCACCAGCACATCCACCATCGACCCGCGCGGTCCGTTCACGCGCTGCTCTCGATCGACATGCCGTCGCGTACCGGTGCCAGACAAGCCCGCACGTTCGCAATGCCATCGACGACGACGCGGCACTCAAAGCAGGTTCCCATGCCGCACACTGGCCCCCGGGCCAGCCCGTCGAGGTCGCGCCGAAACGCCGTGACCCCAATGTTGAGCAACGCGGCGGCAAGTGTGATGTCTGCAGCGACAGGGTGCGGCACACCATTGACGGTGATAGTGACGTATGGGGTCACGCGGCGTGCGCCATCGAAGGCATGGTGCGACCCGGTCGAAATGGCGCCGCATCGACCGGCGGTTTGGTGCCGAGGATGCCGGCGACTATCAGGTCGGCGGTACCGGTCGCCATGGTGATCCCCAGTCCCTCGTGACCGGCAGCGATCCAGACGCCGCCGATTTCGGGCCACGGACCAATCAGCGGCAATTTGTCCGCAGTGGCGGGACGGAAGCCAACCCAGCTGCGGAGGGCCCGCACATGCTTGAGCGCCGGAATGAATGATGTTGCTCGTTCGAGCATCGCACCGAGAAGCTCGCGGTTGATGTGCGTGTCGAATCCCGCCAGTTCCCGCGATGAACCGATCAGCAGTTGTCCGGTGCGACGCGGCTGCACGTTGAACGCCACGGATGCCGCACCGAAGGTGTGCGCACTGTGCATATAGCCAAGCTCCACGAGCTGGTGGCGCGCCATGCCGGGATGGCGATCACTGATCAGGAGATGACCTTTGCG
>JANYCP010000287.1 GCA_025360265.1 Gemmatimonadota bacterium | reverse complement strand
CGAGTTGAATGCCAGGCAACAAGTCATCGTGATCGACAATGTGCGGACTGCACCGACGATGGTGATCCTTGATGACGGCAATCAGCTGGTGAAAGAACTGACCTTTGATCAGCCGGTTTCATGGCTTGCGCAGCAACTCGGAAGCAACACAGACCTCTGGAATCGGGCCTGGGCGATCGATCAACTGGCCCGCCATCGCGGTGATCCTGAAGCTGCCAAGGCGCTCGCCGATGCCGCCATGCGTGCCGACTATTTCCTCACCCGAGCCGATGCCGTGACGGCCCTGGGCGAACATTTTCCCGCAGCACTCACACCGGACGCCGTCCTCAAGGCGACGCACGACACATCGGCCGCCGTCCGCACCGCCGCATTCACCGCGCTCATGGACGATTCGGGAGCCGTGATTGCCCGCAACGCATTCCATGGCGACTCGAGCTACGAGGTGCGCGCCGCAGCGCTGCGCGCTGCCCTCCGAACCGACCCGTCGCACGCCCGGGACTTGGTCGGCGAGGGCCTCGGGATGCCGTCGTATCGTGACGTGGTCCTTCGCGCGGCGCTGGAAGGCGTAGCGCTGTCAAACGATACCACGCTCACGGACAAGGTTGATGCGTCGGTCGCGATCATCGAGGACGCTACGCACGTGCTCGGGATTCTCGGCGCGCGCGGGAATCTGCACGCCATGTCGCTCATCACCAGCCACCTTAACGATTCCCGGGCCGGCGTGCGGCGCTGGGCGTTCAACGCCTTCTCCCAGACCATGATTCGCATCGACCGAGCCATGACGCTCGAGCTTCTTCAGCAAATTCAGGGGACATTTCGGTACGCCGACATCAGGCAACAGGTCGCCGATCTCCTCGCCAGGGAACGAAAGCCGCCAGGATGAACTGCTCGCGTGCCTGAACTCCCTGACATCACGATCTATCTTGAGCGGCTCGCCCCAATGATTCAGGGCGAACCGCTCGAACGCGTCCTGATCCACAATCCCTTTGTGCTTCGCTCCGTCGATCCACCACTCTCGACAGTCGACGGACGCGCCGTCGCAACGCTGGAGCGCCGTGGCAAGCGAATAGTGATCGGACTTGAGGGCGACCTCTTCATCGTTATCCACTTGATGATTGCCGGACGTTTGCGATGGCGCCCTCCAGGCAAGAAGCTCGCGGGCAAGCTCACGATGGCAAGCCTGGCGTTCCCGCGCGGCACCCTCTATCTGACCGAGGCCGGCACACAGCGACGAGCGTCGCTGCACCTGATCCGCGGGCGCGAGGCGCTGTCCCAATTCGATCGAGGTGGACTGGAGGTGATGAGCGCGAGCCCAATGCAGTTCGAGGAGCGACTCCGCTCGGAGAATCACACGCTCAAGCGAGCCCTCACCGATCCGCGCCTGTTCAGCGGGATCGGCAATTCCTATTCGGACGAGATCCTGCACCGCGCGCGGTTGTCGCCACTGCTGCTCACCTCGCGCATATCGATCGAACAGGTCGCCGCGCTGTACCAGGCCGTCCACAACGTCTTATTGGAGTGGACTGAGCGACTGCGGCGAGATGTCGGGGATGGATTCCCTGAAAAGGTCACGGCATTTCACGAAACAATGGCCGTGCACGGGCGCTTTGGACTGCCGTGTCCCGACTGTGGCGCACCGGTGCAGCGGATTCGGTACGCCACCAACGAAACCAACTACTGCGTCCGCTGTCAGACCGGCGGCAAGTTGCTCGCCGATCGGGCCATGTCACGCCTGCTCAAGGGGGACTGGCCGAAGTCGCTCGACGAACTGAACTGAGCGTCACCCCGGTTTCGATCCGCCCACAAAACCAAAGAACGCCAGAATACCACCGACCACAAAGTGGAACAGAAGATCGCGGCCGCCTATCGGCACGATCGTCGCGAGGCCGTCGACCACTGATGGAATCAGGCCGAGCACTCCGAGCGCGAGATAGAGCAGGCCGGCCTGCTTGCAGTATGCGGTGGCACCAGCCGTGGTGCGCGTCGCATTCAGACCCCAAAACCCGATGAAAATGTGCACAAGATTGTGAATGATGTTGACCGGAAACAGGCCCAGCTCCATGCCCGTGGTCATCGTCATGCTGCCACTGAAAAATCCGATGATGCCGATCAAAATGAAGATGCCGCCAAACGTTTTTGCGATCGTCTGGTTCACGGTGCCTCCGGCTGGATTGGGCTGGGGGGATTGTTCCTACAATACCGCCTGGCCGACGGTTCGCTAGGGGACAAGGGGGCTTACCGCTTTCGGCTGCAAGGGATAGCTTCACCTGCTCCCCAAAGACAACGCCCACCACCGCCCGGAGGATCGCATGGATCTGGTCTCGCGCGTCAAGGGAATTCTCCTGAATCCGAAGAATGAGTGGGCCACCATCGACACCGAGCCGGCCACTGTCGGCGGCCTCTACACCGGGTACATCATCCCGCTGGCTGCCGTCCAGGCGATCGCCGGATTCATCGGTTCGGCAATCGTCGGGGGAGTGCTGGGAAAAGCATCGATGAGTTCCGCACTCACCTTTGCCGTGGTCGGCTTCGTCATGGCGCTCGTAATGGTCTTCGTGGCGTCGCTCATCATCGACGCACTGGCGCCGAGCTTTGGCGGCCAGAAGAGCCAGGTCCAGGCCCTGAAAGTCGCCGCGTATTCAAGTACGGCCGCTTGGGTTGCGGGCATCGCGGGGATCCTGCCCATGGTTGGCGGCATTGTCGCCCTGATCGGACTGCTGTATTCGCTGTATCTCCTGTATGCCGGCCTCCCTGTGCTGATGAAAGCGCCAGCGGAGAAGGCGATGGGGTACACCGTTGTCGTGATCATCGCTTGGATCGTGCTCGGTCTCGTGGTCGCTGCGGTGGTTGTAGCCGTCGCGGGCGCCGGACTGCTAATGGGCCGCTAGCCCGATTCCGAACCGCTCGCCACTGAGCGACTTCGCATGAACGACGTACCCACCGCGAGCGCGCCGCGTCCCATTTCACCGGGCGCGGCGCGCAACGTTCTCATCATCCTGACGTTCGTCAATCTCTTCAATTACATCGACCGGCTGATCGTACCAGGGCTCGCCAAGAGCCTCGCCTTGGCCCCCGGCCTGATGCTCGACCGCAAACACATCGGACTGCTCGGCACCGGCATGATTGTGGTCTATGCGATCGCCTCGCCCTGGTTCGGACGCCTCGGCGACTTGTACCACCGACCA
>JANYCP010000284.1 GCA_025360265.1 Gemmatimonadota bacterium | reverse complement strand
GCGTACTTCTCTGTCAGCTGCGCCTCGGCCTGTTCTTTGGTCATCTCTACCTTATTAACGAAGAACTTCCCTTCGGCATCAAGTCCAAGCGTGATCTCATCCTTGTCTTCCGGCGCCTTCGTCACGTTGGAAGCGCTCGGCATCGTCGCCTTGAAACCAGCTTCGAGCAACGGGGCGACGATCATGAAAATGATCAGGAGCACCAACATGACGTCGATCATCGGCGTCACGTTGATGTTCGCATTGACCTGCCCCTGACTGCTACCCGTGGATATGGCCACTGCCGCTTACCGCCTTCGTAGCCTGGAATTCCTTGGTGAAGATCGAGCGGCCGAACTCGCTCCCCACGCTCTTGATCAGGTAGTCGATCAGTTCCTTGGACGTGTAGGTCATTTCCACGACGAGGTTTTCCGTCTTCGTCGTGAAGTAGTTGTACGCCCACACGGCCGGAATCGCGACGATGAGGCCGAATGCGGTCGTGATCAGTGCTTCGGCGATACCAGAACCGATGCCGGCCAGGCCGCCCGACGCGCCGCCCGCAGCCGACATGGCCTGGAATGCGTTGACGATACCCATCGTGGTGCCGAGCAGGCCGACGAACGGCGCCGTCGCGCCGACAGTACCCAGCACGCCTGAGCCACGCTTGAACTCGGAGAGCACGATCAACATCTGCCGTTCAACCGCACGCTCGGCCGAGTTGATATCGGCTGCCGTCACCGTGGCACGATCGCGAAGCAGTGGCTTGACCTCGGACAGCGCGCCGCCCAGCACACGGGCCACGTGCGAATCCTTGTTCTTCTCAGCCAGCGTGATGGCCTGGTCGAGATTCTCTTCCTGAATGGCGCGCGAGAACTGCGGCGCGAACTTGCGGGTTGCCGACTCGCTCTTCTTGATCTTGATCAACTTCTGCACCACGATCGTGAGCGAGAAGATCGACATGATCAACAGCGTGATCACGATGCCCTTGGCGAACGGGCCGGCCTGGGTCCAGAGATCCAGCAAACTGACGCTCATCTTGCATCCTCTCGAAGCTGATGGTTAGCGGCCGCGACGGCGCGGCCCATGTACACTCGGCGAAAGCGCCGTCTCAGGTGATCGTGAATCGCACAACGCGTTCAACAAGCTGGCGCACCGGCTGCCCGCGAATCTTGGCCGGCTTGGTCGAGTTACAGCTCAGGATCGCATCGATCGCTGGCTCCTCGAACGCCTTGTTCGTGCTGCTGACAACCTTGACCGAGCTGCGCTCGACCCGGCCATCCGTTCCGACAACGTACTGAAGCTGGACGCTTCCCTGCACACCAACCGACTTCAATGCCGGCGGATACTTTGGCGGGGTGCAGCCTTCCTGCACGACCGTTTCTTCTACCTGAAGGTCAGTGAACGTTTCCTGAGTATTCACCGGGCCAGTGCCGCCAACGATGCCCGCCGCGATGCCACCTTCAACGCCCTTACCCGAGAAGTTCTTCGGATCGAACTTCTGGTTCAGGTTGACCGGCGGAATTTCCGTCGGGATCACCTTGGGCGGGACGATGGTCTGGAACCCCTGGGGTGGCGGATTGGCCGACACGATCACCTTCTGATCGGGTGGTGGCGGCGGCGGTGGTGGTGGTGGCGGCGGCGGCTTGAGGAACGTCGTCTCCGTCTGGAGGATCTTCTTCACCTGCTCTGCCGCGCCAGACGTGAGCTTGACAGCCACGCCGATGACGATGAGATGGGCCACGACCGAGAAGATCGTCTGGCCAACGCTACGCTCTCGACGTGGCTTCGATTCGATCAGGTTGTCAAACACGAAATTACGACCTCCACCGGAAGGGCTGCCCAATACTGCGGTAGAATCTGCTGTGGTGAGTTCGCGCCGGGCTCACCGCATGATGACAAAACGATAACAGGAGGATTACGGGTTGCTGCCTGCCAGGGTTGTACTTGCTTATGGCTTGGGCAACGTTGCGGTGAATATACTACCGCGTCCGGGCCGACTCTGCGCCGAGAGAGTGCCGCCGTGGGCCTCGGCGATCCATTGCGAAATGGCCAGCCCCAGCCCGGTGCCCGGGTGTTCTCCGGTGCGCGACCGGGCCAGGTCCGCCCGCCAGAACCGCTCGAAGACGTTGGACAGATCGCCGGGGGCGATGCCTATCCCGGTATCCTGCACCGACAGGGACACCGTCTCCAGCGCATCGGTCAGGCGCAACGTGACCGACCCGCCACGTGGCGTGTACTTCACGGCATTGGTGACAAGGTTCATGAGCAATTGGCGAATGCGGCCCGAGTCGATCGGCAGCAGCACCGGATGATCGGGCAGCTCGGTGGCCACCGTCACACCGCGTGCTTCGCCGAGAATTTCCGCCGTCTCGGCCGCGTCGGTGAGCAGCGTGCGGAGATCGGTCTCGGTCAGGGCAAGCGACGCCCGCCCTTCGTCCGCCCGCGCCAGTGTGAGCAGGTTGGTCACCAACTCGCTCATCTGGTTGATCTGCCGCAGCGTCTCGTCGAGCGCGGGCACGATCTCGCCCGGCGTTTGTGGATGCGTCAACGATCGCTCCACGCCCGCGCGGAGCACCATCAGCGGTGTCTTCAGTTCGTGTGACGCGTCGGCGGTAAAGCGCCGAAGCGCCACGAAGGAATGTTCCACCCGACCGAGCATCTCGTTGAGTTTCTGTGCCAGCCGGGAGAGTTCGTCTTCGCCGGTCGGAACGGCGAGCCGTCGATTGAGTGACGTACCGTCCTGGATGTCATCCAGCTCCTCGGTCATCACTTCGACCGGACGCAGTGAGCGGCCCGCGAGCCAGTATCCAAGCGCACCCGACGTCACCAGTATCAGTGGCGTCATCATCAGCATGGACAGCAGGACCGAACGGAGTCCGCTGATGTCCACATAGGGACGGGCGGCTACGAAGACGGCACCCACGCCGGGGACGTCAGTAACCTCCGCAAGGCTGTAGATCAGCGGAGCCTCGCCGGCCCCACCGGTCAACGAACCCGGACCAAAGGGTGGCGGCCGCCGCTGCACCATCGCCGAGACGGCGTCGAGTGTCTCCGGGAGCAATGTACTGGCCTGGGTCGAGAGATACTGCAGCTTCGATCCGGTCGCATCGGCGAGAATGACATAGTCGGGCAAAGGATCGAAGTACGCTTTCACGTCCGCGACGAGCTGCTTGGTGCTGTCGGCGCCGGCGGTGCCGAGCTTTCGCAGCGCGCGCGCCTGTTGCACGAGCACGTTCACGGCGAACTCGCCTTCGCTTTTCAGTGTCGCTTTTAGCTTCTGCTCCGCTTCGCGTGGTGCGGTGACGGTGCGTTCCCAATACACGGCCGCTCCGAATGCCACCATCGTGGCCGTCAGGGCGAGCGAGTAGTAGATCGCCAGCCGGAACCGAATCGATTGCATCTATGCCTTGACCACGTATCCCACGCCGCGCACGGTGTGCACCAGCTTGCGGGCATGCCCTGCGTCGACCTTCTTGCGCAGGCGATTGATCACCACATCGACAATGTTGGTGCCGGGGTCGAAGTGATAATCCCAGGCGTACTCGGTGATCAGCGTGCGCGACATCACGCGGCCGGTGTGTCGCATCAGGTATTCGAGTACTGAAAACTCCTTCGGTGTCAGTTCGATCGACTTGCCGTCGCGACGCACGTCGCGTGATTCGAGATCGAGTTCCAGGTCGGCGATCTTGAGCGCGCGCGCGCTCAGCGCCTTGGGACGGCGTGAGAGCGCCTCGACCCGGGCCAGTAACTCTTCGAACGAGAACGGCTTGGTCACGTAGTCGTCGGCCCCCGCACGCAGCGCATCGACCTTGAACTCGACGCTGTCCTGCGCCGTGAGAACTAGTACGGGAAGCGTCTGACCCCGGTCACGCAGCGTGCGCAGCACCTCGATCCCGGTCATCCCCGGCAAGCGCAGATCGAGGATGATCAGGTCGTACGGCACGGCCGACGCGACCCGCAGCGCTTCCAGACCGTCAGTCACGAGATCGGCGATGTACTGCTGTTCCTCGAGCCCGCGCTTGACGTACTGACCGACCGTCTTGTCGTCTTCCACCACCAGTATTTTCACGCCACCTCCTCCCCTGCCACTGGCAGTGTCATGCGAAACACGGTGCGAATGCCCGGGTCACTGCGAACCTCGAGGCGGCCATGGTGATCGGCCACAATGCCGTGACAGATCGCCAACCCCAGCCCGGTCCCGCGCCCCGGCCCTTTGGTCGTGAAAAACGGGTCGAAGATCTTCGGCAGCACTTCCGCCGAAATGCCCGGTCCGTCGTCCTCGACCTCGACCTCGACCTGTCGCCCATGCACCCGGGTCCGCAGCTGGATCTTGCCACGCCCGGACGTCGCGTCTGCTGCGTTGAGCAAGATCGCCATGGCCGCCTGCACCAGTCGTTCCGCACTGCCCAATACCGCGGGCAAGTTGGGCGTGTAGTCGCGCACCACCTGCAGTCGGCGAAAGCGCTGGTGATGCTTGAGGAGGTCGAGCGTGCGATCGAGCACCGCATTCAGATCGGTGTCCGCCAGCACGGGTCCGCCACGACCGACACGGGAAAAGTCGAGCAGGACCTCGATGATCTCGGTGCACCGACCGACTTCGCTCTCAATGATCCCAAGGTACTCATGTACTGCCGGCGTAATATCCGCCCCCAGGCGCGCGCTGATCGCCGCCGCACAGCCACCAATCGTTGCCAGCGGGTTGTTGATTTCGTGCATGACGCCCGCCGCCAGCTGCCCCACTGCCGCGAGTTTCTCGCTCTGGTGCATTGCGCGCTGGATCGCCCGAGTCTCGGTTACGTCCTCGCCAATCGTGATGACATGCGACACCTTGGCACCGTCGAGGTACATCGGCAGGCGCGTCGTGCGGTAGGTGCGCACATCGATGCCGACCTGCACCTCTTGTTCTTCGACCCGCACTTCGCCCGTCGAAAACACTCGCGCAAACTCCGCCTCGAGTAGTTCGGGAGGCTGTCGGCGCAATACATCGAGCACCCGCCGCCCGATCACGTCCCCACGCCGGAGTCCCTGTGTTCCGGTCTCCCGCTTGCGGTTCCAGACAACGACGCGGTACTCGCGATCGACGACGTACAGTCCCACCGGTAGTGAATCAATGGTCATGCTGTGCAGCCGGGACTGCACGTCGGCTTCACTCGCGCTAGTAGTATCGAGCAGCGGAAGCGCTGCCGCGATGACCGCCGCGATCGCCTCCAACAGGCCGCGCAATTCCGCCCGCGGCCGCGGGGAATCCACGACCTCGAGCACCGCCGATCGACCATCCGCTCGCGGAATCGCGACCGATTGCGCTGGGGAGGTCGCGTCTGCGGCGCCGGCGCTCGCGCGATCGGTGCGCCGGCCACCAGCTCGTATCTGCACCGCCGTAGCGGGCAACACCCGACAGAGGTATTCAGAAAGGGATTGCAGCCGGAGCGCTGGCGGGTCGGAACCGGCAAGCGCCCGGGCGGACTCGAGCACTACCTCCAATGGCGGCGTCGGCGTTGACGCAGGAGTGGTCACGGGGCGGTCCGGACCTTCCACGGCCCGAACGCCGCCTGCGCGACGCGCCATTCGCCACCGCGGCGGGCAAGCACAATTACGTCGGCGGCCTCGAATTCACGGCGACCGTCGCTACTGTGCGCGACGACGACGATCCGGTCCGTAGCAATGTCGCCATCCGGTCGATACTCGGTCCGCACCAGCCGCACGCCACCGCCCTGGTTCCGCCGCTCCGGCACATCGATCATGGTTCGCACAGGCACCAGGACCGGAGGCGACCGATCGGCCGCCATCAGCACGGTTGCGGCCGGCAGCGCGACCCGTTGCATCGCGTCGAGACTCTTCGTGCCAAGGGCCTGATAGAATGCGCCGACCGCCGCTTGGACCATCGCCTCGTCTCGACGCGAGTTGCCCGGCGTGAGATCCTGGAACCGGCAGGAGCTCACGGCAAGCAACGCCAGCAGCACGGCCGGCGACGCGCTTATGTCAACTTCTCCAGCTCGGCCAGCAGCTGGGAATTCTCCCGACGCTCCCCGTTCTTCGCTTCGACCCAATTCCAACGAATGATGCCCTGCCGGTCAATGACAAAGTAGGCACGATTGGCGTAGAACTTTTCCTCGTTGAGCACACCGTACAATCGAGAGACGTCTCGCTTGAAATCGCTCAGCAGGTCGAAGCTCATCTGGTACCTCGCCTTGTACTCGCGCAACGTGTCCGTCGAATCGACGCTGATCGGCAGGACGGCGGTCTGGTGCGATGCGAACTGGCTGAAGTCATCGGTGAACGCGCAGAGTTCGGCGGTGCATGTTCCAGTGAATGCGAGCGGATAGAATGCTAGAAGCACGTTCTGCTTGCCGCGAAAGGATGAGAGCGTCACATCCTCCTTGGCCGACGATCGCAGGGTGAACTCCGGCGCCTCCGTCCCGACTGCTGCGCTCACTTGGCGCCGAACCGTTCGGATGCGACCGTCCAGTTCAGCACATTCCACCACGCGGCGAGGTAGTCGGGGCGCCGGTTCTGATAGCGCAGGTAGTATGCGTGCTCCCAGA
>JANYCP010000283.1 GCA_025360265.1 Gemmatimonadota bacterium | reverse complement strand
CACCGATCCCGCCTACTACAAATGGACGCAGTGGATCTTCCTGCAACTCTACAAGCGCGGCCTGGCGTACAAGAAGAACGGTGCAGTCAACTGGTGCCCCAACGACAAGACGGTGTTGTCAAACGAGCAGGTGATTGCCGGCGCGTGTGAACGCTGCGGTGCGATGGTCGAACAGCGGGTGCTCGAGCAGTGGTATTTCCGGATTACGGACTACGCGAAGCGGTTGCTGGAGAATCTCGACGACCGAGCCAAGATGGATTGGTCGAATACCACGGTGATGGCGCAAAAGAACTGGATCGGGAAGAGCGAGGGCGCTGAACTTTCCTTCCAGGTGGTCAGCAAGCAGCCAACCGTTGTGCATTCGATCACCGCATATACCACGCGGGTCGACACCTTGTTCGGCGCGACCTTCATCGTGCTGGCACCAGAGCATCCATTGGTGGACGCGATCGTCACGGACGAACACCGCGGCGCCGTGAGCGCCTACCGCGCGTCAATCGCTGCCAAGGACGTGGTCGCGCGCAAGGTGGCCGACAAGGAAAAGACCGGTGTGTTCACCGGTGCGTTCGGAGCCCTCGACGGGTTTACCAAGCCGTTGCCGATCTGGATCGCCGACTATGTACTGATGGACTATGGCACTGGCGCCATCATGGGCGTGCCGGGCCACGACGAACGCGACTTTGAATTCGCGAAGAAGTTCGACCTACCCGTCGTGCGTGTAATCGCCGGCAAAGACGACAACGGCAACACGCCACTCGACGAAGCGTACGTCAGCGATTCGGCCACGGATCACGTCGTCAACTCGGGCCGGTTCAGCGGACAGTCTCCTGCCGAAGCCCGCGACGCCATTGTTGCCGCGCTGGAATCGCAGGAAAGCAACGCACATGAGCTGGTCCGGCGGAAAACGCAATTCCGGCTGTACGACTGGTGTATCTCGCGCCAGCGTTACTGGGGCCCGCCGATTCCGATCATCTACTGCGAAGCGTGCGGTACGGTACCAGTGCCGGAAGATCAGTTGCCGGTCATTCTGCCGGAGCTCGAGGACTTCCGTCCGGACGACTCCGGTGTCTCGCCACTCGCGCGCCACACCGACTGGTATCACGTCGCGTGCCCGCAATGCGGCAGACCGGCGCGGCGCGAGACCGACGTGTCCGACACCTTCCTCGACTCCGCGTGGTACTTCCTGCGCTATCCGAGCACCGACTTCAACGATCGCGCCTTCGATGCAGCCCGCACAAAGAAGTGGTTGCCGGTTACGAACTACATCGGCGGTAACGAGCATGCCGTGCTGCACCTGCTCTACTCGCGCTTCATTACGATGGTCCTGCACGATGCCGGCATGCTTTCCTTCGAAGAGCCGTTCATGCGCTTTCGAGCGCATGGCCTGATCATCAAGGAAGGCGCCAAGATGTCGAAGTCGAAGGGGAACGTGATCAACCCCGACGAGTACATCGCCCGCTGGGGCGCCGACACGCTCCGCACTTATCTCATGTTTCTTGGACCCTACCAAGAAGGTGGCGATTTCCGCGACTCAGGCATCAGCGGTCCCCGTCGCTTTCTTGATCGCGTCTGGGATCTCGTGTCCGAAGCGATTCATCCGGATTGCAAGAACGCCGAGATTCATCGGGACGTGTTGATCAAGTGGCACCAGACGAAGAAGCGCGTCACCAGCGGGCTGGAAGAGCTGCACTACAACACGTCGATCGCCGCGCTGATGGAGTTGGTCAACACGCTGCGTGAGCAGAATTGTGTTGAGCATCGCGTGGTATCCGAATTGGTGCAGATGATTGCACCGCTCGCGCCACATTTCGCCGAAGAATGCTGGGAGCGACTCGGGCACAGGCGATCGGTGTTCAATTCAACCTGGCCGACCTATGACGACGCGCTCACCCAGAGCGACGAGATCACCGTTGTGGTGCAGGTCAATGGCAAGGTGCGCGGCACGCTGACGGTGGCGCGCGACGCCGATGAAGCGACTGTGCGGCAGCTCGCGGAAGGCGATGAGAACGTGAAGAAGCATCTCGGTGGCGTGACCGTTCGAAAGGTGGTGTATGTGCCGGGGCGGTTGGTCAATTACGTGGTGGCGTAAGGGTAACCCGATGACCACACCCGTCACTTTCGACCAATTTCTCGCCGTCGACATCCGCGTCGGCCGGATCATCGCCGCACGCTTCAACCCCACCGCAATCAAGCCGGCGTTTCATCTCGAGGTGAATTTCGGGCCGGAGATTGGCGTGAAGCATTCCAGCGCACAACTCACGGTGCACTACACCGAAGAGTCATTGGTGGGCAAGTATATTATCGCCGTGGTCAACTTCGCGCCGAAGCGAATTGCCGGCGTGAAGAGTGAAGTGCTGGTGCTTGGTGTGCCAGACCCGGACGGAGCGGTGGTGCTGCTCCATCCGGATCTCGATGTGCCGCTCGGCGGGAGAATGTTCTAGGGCTTCTTTGCTGCGGGCTTCTCCTCAAGGTGCGCCTTGAGTTGCCGGAGCTCCGCTTCTGACTGTATTCGAAATGCCGACACAAGCATCTTGCTGGCGAAGTTGAGCATCGCTCCCCCCGTCTTGCCGCCGGTGTCTCCCCGCTCTGTTTTCAATGAATCCATCATCGGTGAAGCAATGGTGCTCACGATGCGCGTCGAGTCGCCGCTGACCATGAGCGAATCGCGGCGCGCCGTGAACGCCGTGACCCCGGTCGAGTCGCGCATCTCAATTACCAGGAGTTGACCCGGTGTCACCGCACGAACCAGCCAGGTGAACTGCTGATGGCCACGTCCACCGGCGCCGGCTGTTTCGACGTGCAGCGTATCACCAACCGCGACGATCCCCCGGTGCGATGCGCCCACCAGCGTACCCGGCATCATCCACGCTTGCATTGAATCGGGATCGGCGAGGGCAGCGAATACCCGTTCTGGTGTCGCGGCCACGGTCACCGCTACCGTATCGCCCCCAGCCGTGATCTTCTTGACGGCGACGTAGCAGAAGCCGGCGATAGCCACGACCAAGACGAGCAGGGCGCCAACGATCCATTTCCACATGCGACGGAACTCCGGGACGCGGGGGTGCTGCGGGGGGGAAAGGTAGCTGCGGGGCATGGGGCGTGGGACTTGGGACTTGGGACTTGGACAATCCCTCGTCCGGAGGCCCACGGCCCACGCCCCGTGCAACCCGCGACCCAATCCCTCCGTCCGGCATCTATACTGTTACCATGACCAGAGCCCTGACGATGGACGCCATGTCCCTCCCTGATGCTGACGCCGTGATTGCCAGGGCCAGGCTGGGTGATCCGGTCGCCCTCGAGGCGCTCTACCGGGCCTATTCGACCCCGGTCTACAACCTTTCCCGGCGGATCTGCCGGACCACGGAAGACGCCGAAGACATCCTCCAGGAGACATTTTTCGAGGTCTGCCGCAGCATCCGGAACTACCGGGGCGACGGCTCGATCTGGGGCTGGATCCGGAGCGTGGCATCAAGCAAGGCGCTGATGCGGCTCCGCCGGAACAAGTACCGGGACACCGACGAGCTCAACGACGAGATCGCGCCCGCCCGGGGGGCCTCGACCGCCCTCCGGATGGACCTCGAATCGGCGATGGATCGGCTCACCGACACCGCCCGTGCGGTCGTCTGGCTCCACGATGTCGAGGGATACACCCACGAAGAGATCGCCAACCAGATGGGGAAGACTGTCTCATTCTCCAAGTCACAACTGGCCCGGGCGCACACGCGACTCCGCAACTATCTGGGAGAGGAGGCGCTGGCATGACCGCGCATCTCTCGATGGACCAGCTGATCGCGTTGCGCGATGATGATCGCAGCGAGCCTGGTATGGGTGAAGCGCTGCAGCATTTCGCGGCGTGCATCCACTGTCAGTCCGAACTCGAGCAGCTTCACCAGCGCACGGCACGGTTGCGCGCGCTCCCTTCGCTCGCACCGTCGACGAACGAATTTCCCGCCGTGCATGCCCGTGTCACCGTGGCTCGCCAACGCCGCTCACGCGCTGCAGCGTCACTCGGACTGGCGATTGCGGCAACGGCCGTATTCACACTGATCACCCGCGATCTGGTGCACCCGAAGCGCCTCGACGCCGAACAGCTGTTGCAATCCGAGATCACCCAATCGCAGCAACTGGAACACAAGCTCACCGCCTGGAATTCCGATCAGCGCGTGATCAACGGGCGTACCGCAATTCTCGTTATTCAACTCGAGAACAAGATTGCGCAGCTCGACGCCGAGATCGCAGAGTCGGCGAAGATGGAACAGCAGGCGGCGCGCGTTGAGAATGAAATCAAGTTGTGGCAGCAGCGCGTCGGCCTGATGAATGCCCTGGTCGATGTGCACCTTAGCAAAGCCGGCAACGTCGGTCTCTGACCGACATGAACAACAGGAGTCACGCCATGCGCCAATTCCTTACCACGCTTGCCCTCTCGCTCGGTGTCGTCGCGTCCGCGCAGGCGCAGGATGTCATTCTTCGCCAGTCTGGCGTCCCGGAGCGAGTGACCAGACACGACAGTGCCGCGATCAAGGAGCAAATCGTAAAGCTCCAGAACCAGTTGCGGGAAATGACCACCACGATGCAGCTGCACGCCCGGGAACTTCCGGCACAGATCAAGGAACTGCAGAATCGTCAGGGCACGATCGAGCTGAACGTCGACGGGCTCCGCAGCAAGACACTGGCACTCCGGGAACGCGAGCTTGCGTCGCAGGAAATCCTCGCGCCGATCATGCGGACGCTGGAAGCCGCAACGCGCCGCCGCCCGCTCCTCGGCATCACGGTGGCCGTGGAGCCGCGTGAGACCGACAAGTACGGTGCGTACATCGACGCGGTAACGCCGGGCAGCCCTGCGGCGAAGGCTGGGATTCTTGCTGGCGACGTCATCGCCCGTATTGGCGGGAAGTCCGTAGTCGAGAAAGACGTCAACCCAGGCCAGCACCTGATCGGCCTCATCTCGACGCTGACGGTTGGCAAGCCAGTGGATGTCGAGCTGCGTCGCGGGACGCAGACGGTGAATCTGAAGGTCACGCCGATGGAGGACAGCTCGAACATCGCGATCGTGCGTAATGTTCCGGGTGTGGCCGACATGGGGCGCCTCCCGACCGAGCGAATCGCCGAAGGGCAATTCCTCCGCGGCCTGTCGCAGCCGATGGCGGAGATGAGCATTCTCTCCAATGCGCCCGGCGCCTACCGTGTAACGTTCGACAACAACGGCCCCTTCGCCAATATCGAGCTCACTTCACTCAACGAGAAGCTCGGCCGCTACTTCGGTGCGACCGAAGGCGTGCTGGTGGTCAACGTCGGAATACCGCGTGACATCGTGTTCGCCAAGACCGTGACCTCGGCCGGCACACGTGGTGGCGTCGCGGGTGGTGGCATGATGATTCGGATGGACAGCGTTGCGCGGAAAACCACTGCGCCTGCTGGCGCGGCAGCCGGCGGGCGCGGCGGGCGTGTCGACTCCAATGTGACGTACCTCGACGGCGTGCCGGTGCAACCCGGTGTTCACCGCACTCCGGTCAACATTCCGGTGGAGCCAGGCGATGTGATCATCTCGGTGGACGGCCGCAAGGTGAGCAGCCCGTCACAGTTGATGCGAATCGTGGGCAGCTACGATCACAACGACGAATTCAAGCTGCAGATCATTCGGCAGAAGCGTTCGGAGACGTTGACGATCAAGATGCCCTAAGACGAGAGACGAGAGACGAGAATGGAGAGACGGGGGCCCCGAATCGCGTCGGAGCCCCCGTCTCTCGTCTCTCGTTACCGAAATCTCCCCACACGTCTAAGTTCCGCGCATGTCCCGCCGCAACGCTCTCTTCGCCCGCGCCCTGATGCTCCGCTGCCCGCACTGCGGTGGCCGCGACGTACTGCGCCACTGGCTCGCCATGCGTGAGCACTGTCCGACCTGCGACCTGGCCCTCGCAGCGGGCAATCGCGCCGGCGCTTACATCCTCAACCTGTTCGCATCAGAGATCGCAGCGGTGCTGTTCATTTTTTCGATCGTGGTGCGCACCTGGCCCAATCCGCCGTATGGCACCCTGCAATGGCTCGTGCCGGTCTTGATGGTGATCGCGCCGCTGGTGTTCTATCCGTTTTCGAAGCTGGTGTTTGTTGCCATTGACCTGGCGCTCCATCCAGGAGCGGAGCCGGATCCGCAGGTACACGAGACGAGGAGATAGGAGATAGGAGTTAGGAGATAGGACCACACATGCTGCTTCCTATCTCCTAACTCCTATCTCCTATCTCCTATCTCCTATCTCCTATCTTTCTCCACACCACCGCTACGAGGAAATATGCGGCGATCGCTGCCACGGTAACATCACTGAGAAAATGCGCCTGCGCCGCCACGCGCGACCAGGCACAACCGGCCGCCAACGCGAGCCAGACTGGCCACGCCTTCGGATAGAGCCGGCAAAGCATCCATGCCCCACTGAACGCCACCATCGCATGACTGCTCGGCAAGCCAAACTCTGCG
>JANYCP010000243.1 GCA_025360265.1 Gemmatimonadota bacterium | reverse complement strand
TTCGGTCTCGCTACCGCTGGTGCGTCCGTATGACTGTCCCTGACCGTTGAGGTTTGGCGCCTGATGTCGCGCGTCCGCTCCCGACAGGATGTTCATGTATTGGTTGAACCCCTCATCCATCCAGCCGTACCACGTTTCGTTACCACTCACCATCATCGGCCACCACTCGTGACCCGTCTCATGGTCGGCGGCGCCGTTGCTCGACATCACGATCATCGGGTATTCCATCCCGTCATCCGGACCATCGGCTGCGGTGTGCACTGGAAACGCCAACGGCATCCAGATTTTGGAGTAGAACTCAATCGCATGCCGGAGCGATTGCCCCTCGCCGGCAAACGCCGCCGTACGGCCCGGCGTGTAGAGGATGTTGATCGGGATCGGCCCCTTTCCCGGAACAGTGGCGCGGGTTGCATCCCAGATGAACGAGCGCGACGTCACCCAGGCGAAGTCGTTGACGGTGTCAGCCACGAAATGCCAGCTGAGTCGATCACCTGCGGCAGTCGCCCTGCCAGGACCAAACTCTGCGGCGCTGACGATGCTGCGCGTCGAATCCGATTCGAGCACATGCGAGAGCCGTTCACGCGCCGTCGGCGTGAGCACTTCGCCGGGATTCTGCAGCACCCCCGTCGCGCCGACCAGCCAGCCCGACGGCATGTCGATGCGCACGTCGAACTTGCCGAAGTTGTTGTAGAACTCGGACGGGCCGAGATATGGATCGGTGTCCCAGCCGCGCAGATCATCGTACACCGCGACGCGCGGATACCATTGTGTGGCCTGGTAGAGTGAATCGCCCCACCGCAACGTCGAGCGATGTCCGCCGCCGGAGCCGCCCGGCATCTTGAAGCTCCAGTCGATCTCCAGCGACCCCATGCCATGCGCGGGAATCGCCTTCACCAGGCGAATCGATCCAGTTGTGCGGGTGAAGCCATTGACTGCTGGTGCGGTAGGGGCCGCTGGC
The DNA here is from genome assembly GCA_025360265.1 of Gemmatimonadota bacterium. Classification (GTDB taxonomy): domain Bacteria; phylum Gemmatimonadota; class Gemmatimonadetes; order Gemmatimonadales; family GWC2-71-9; genus Palsa-1233. The sequence goes on along the minus strand of JANYCP010000243.1, from coordinate 5,966 downwards.
GCTCCGCCCGCCCCGCGCCCTGCGCCACCGGCGCCGCGTCCACCACGACCTCCGGCTGCTGGCGGGCTCATGTCAGCGGCCACACCGTCAACGGCGAGCTTGCTGATCACGAAACCATCGGTGATTTCCGCTGGCGTCCACGATCCGCGAATCGCCTCGGCGCGAAAGAGATTCTGATCGAGGCGCATCTGGATGGAGGTGAGCGAATCGGGACTGGTGTTGTGAATCACGATGGTTTCGTGACCAGTCAACACCGACGTCGCCGGATTGATCGACGCGTTAATTGTGTAGTCGTTCCAGAGCTGCCAGTACTTCGGCCCAGGCCGGCCGGTCGAGTCGCGTGTTCCGGCAGCCATCGCCTTCCGGATGATGTTGGTCATCGGGATGTCGCCGCGAATGCCGCGCGCGGGAAGTTTGGGCAATGCGGCGCCGCGTTGCTGAGCGGCAAGCGGCGCAGCAGCAGTCAGCAGCGCGACGAAGATGGCGAGTGTACGCATGGGAAACGCTCTTGTGAGGGACGTACAAAACTAATCGGCGTAATGACACGCCACATCGCGCCCGGCTACCAGCCGCAGCGACGGGCGTTGCGCGGCGCAACGTGAATCCTTCATCGGGTGGAAGCAGCGGGTGACAAATGGGCAGCCCGACGGCGGATTGGACGGCGACGGAGGGTCGCCCGCGAGCACGATCCGCGCCGTTCCCTTGGTCGGGTCGGGCTGCGGCACCGCCGAAACGAGTGCCTGTGTGTACGGATGCTTTGGCGCGTCGATCACGGTGCGGGCCGGACCGATCTCGACGATGGTGCCGAGATACATGACGGCGACACGGTGCGCGATCTGTCGGACGAGTGCGACGTCGTGCGCAATAAATAGATAGGAAAGATTGCGCGCGTCGCGCAGGTCAAGCAGCAGATTGAGTACCTGCGCTTGCACCGACACATCGAGTGCCGACACCGGTTCATCGCACACGATAAAGCTCGGCTCAACGGCGAGTGCGCGGGCAATCCCGATGCGCTGCCGCTGTCCGCCTGAGAATTCGTGCGGATACTTGTGGGCGTACGCGGCATCGAGTCCAACTTCCTCCAGTAGCTCCGCCACGCGTTCGGGGATTTCCCGTTTCGGAAGCATCTTGTGGATCTCGAGCCCTTCGGCCACTGAGGCACCGACAGTCCGGCGTGGATTCAACGATGCAAAGGGATCCTGAAAGACGATCTGCATGCGGCGCCGCAACGTGCGCAGCTCCGCTGGCGAGAGCGTGGCAAGGTCGGTGCCTTCGAAGCGAACGATGCCCTCGGTCGGCAACTCGAGTCGCAGGACGGCCCGTCCCACGGTCGTCTTGCCACTGCCGGATTCGCCAACCAGGCCGAGGGTTTCGCCAGCAGCGATCGTGAACGACACATCTTCAACGGCTTTCACCACCGCGCCGCGCCGCGCGAACGCGCCGCCTTGGGCGTAGTGCTTAACGAGACGTTCGACGCTGAGCAGCGGAATCATTTCGTCATTCCCTGGGTGACCCAGCACGCCGCGAGTTGATCCGGGCCAGCCGCTTCGAGCGGCGGCCGGTGGGTCGTGCAGTGCGCGATGGCTGCTCCACAGCGTGGGTGGAACCGGCATCCGGTTGGCCAATCAGCCGGACGCGGCACCGACCCGCCGATCGGCGTGAGACGTGTGGTATCGGCATCGAGCCGCGGGATCGACGCAAAGAGGCCACGAGTATAGGGATGTGCCGGGTGCGAGAAGAGCCGTGCAGTCTTCGCCGACTCGACGATACGCCCCGCGTACATCACGAGCACACGATCGGCGCGGCCCGCGACGATGCCGAGGTCGTGGGTGATCAACAGAACGGCCAGTTTGCGGGTGGCGCGCAGGTGATCAAGCAATTCGAGGATCTGCGCCTGGATGGTGACGTCGAGTGCGGTCGTCGGTTCATCAGCGACGAGCAGGTCGGGTTCGGCGGCGAGCGCCATGGCGATGAGGATGCGCTGGCGCATCCCGCCACTGAGCTGGTGTGGATACGCGTCGATGCGCGATGTCGGATCGGCAATGCCCACTTCAGTGAGCAGCGCGAGCACCCGCTCGCGGGCGTCCCGCTTCGACACCTTGCGGTGGGCGTGGATCGCTTCGGCAATCTGTGCGCCGACGCGCATCACCGGGTTGAGCGACGTCATCGGATCCTGGAACACCATCGCGATGCGGCGGCCGCGATATGTGCGGAGTTCGCTCTCGCTGAGCGATGTCAGGTCGGTGCCGCGAAACCTGATGACCGTACGTGCGCCCATTTCGGCGCCACGCGGCAGCAGGCGGGGAAGCGCCAAGCCGGTGAGTGTCTTGCCGCATCCCGATTCGCCAACCAACGCGACGAGTTCTCCTGCAGCCACCGTGAAGCTCACGTCGTCGACGGGCACGGTGCTCTCGCCGCTTGCCTGCGGAAAGAAAATGTTGAGGTTGGCCACTTCGAGTAGCGGCGTCATCGTGTGTCGGGTTGCAGGGATGTGCGGAGAGCCTCGCCGAGCAATGTGGCAGCAGAGGTGGCCAGACCCAAGGCCAGGCAGGGCGCGATGAGGAGCCAGGGTGCGTTCGTTAGTTGCTCTCGGGCTTCGAGAATCATTCCGCCCCAGGAAGGAATCGGCGCCTTCACGCCGACACCGATGAACGACAGGCCGGCTTCGAGCAGGATGGCGTCGGCAAGGCCCAACGTCGTGGCAACCAGCACTGCCGGCATCGTGCCTGGCAGAATCTCACGCCAGACAACTCGACCCGGTGTCGCGCCGAGCGCATGAGCAGCCACAACGAACGGCGCCTCCCGCAAGCGCAAGGCTTCGCCGCGCACCAGCCGCGCAACAGCGGGCCAGCCAGTTCCACCGAGGATGATGCCCAGCGCGACTGGTGACAGCAGTCCCACGGCAGCAAGCACAACCAGTAGGACAATGACTCGCGGCAACGCCAGCCCGACATTGATGCACCGTTGCACGGTTGCGCCGATCCAACCGACTGCGGTTCCGGCCGCGAGCCCAATCATTGTGCCGAGTATCGCGGCCACGGTCACGGCGATCGTCGCGACAACCAGCGAGACGCGCGCACCGTAGGCGAGTCGGGCAAAGACGTCACGGCGCAGTTGGTCGGTACCGAACCAGTGCGCTCGTGACGGCGGGAGCAACGCGTCCGTCAATGCATCGGACATCGCGTGCCAGTCGGGAGCGACCCACGGACCAATCACCGCGAGCAGAACAAGCAGGCCGAGCAAGAGGATACCCCAGCCCCGTTGTGACTTCATGTTGACCGCTGTGCCGGATCGACGATGTGATACAGCGCGTCGGCGAGCAATGATCCGATCTGGACTACAACGATTACCACGAACCCGGCAGCGACGACCACTGGGACGTCGCGTGCAAATGTGGCGTCGGCGAGGAGCGACCCCATTCCGGGCCAGCTGAAGACCGATTCAACAAATACTGCGCCGGCGACGAGCATTGGCACCCAGAGGCCAAGCAGCGTGACGATCGGGGTGAGCGCTGGTCGCCAGCAATGGCGCCATGCCACCGCGAAGGGGCGGACGCCACGCGCCCGCGCGGCCAGCACCCATGGCGCCGCGGCAGTTGTCATCGCTGCGGTACGCTGCTGTCGTAACGGCACTGCGATCGTCGCGATCACCATCGCCGTGAGCGGCAGGATCAGATGCTTGATGTGGTCAGCGAAGACGGCCCAGGCGCCGCTGTCCACCGGAAGCGTTACCTCGCTGAGCTGTCCGGTCGGCAGCCACGGCAGCTTGATCGCGAAGATCCAGACCAGCAGCATGCCCACCACGAACGAAGGCAGCGTGTAGCCGACGATCGTGGTCGCGCTGATGAGGCGCGCGCGCCACGTGTCCGGATGCAACGCTGACCAGACGCCGAGGGCCAAGCCGATCGTGAAGTCGATCAATAGTGTCAACCCGCCGAGCAGGAGCGTTGGCCCGAGCCGCTCGCGAATGAGTTGGAGGACAGGCTCCTGCTTGCTCAACGAATAGCTCAGGTCACCGCGCGCGAGGCAGCCGAAATACGTCGTCACCGATTGCCACGTGTTGCGGTGACTGCTCCAGCATCGCTCGAGGTCGGCGCGCACCGCGGGATCGGCGCCGCGATCGCCGAGGAGCGCCGACAACGGGTCGCCGGGGAGCAGGTGTAGCAACACGATAAGCAGCAAGAGCGCGACCACTGTGGTCGCGACCGCTTCCGCAATGCGCCGGATCATCCAGCGCGACATGTCACCGATCGCGAGCGATGGCGGCTTCTGGGCGGACGCGCCATTGCCAGAGCGAGAGCCACGGACGAGTCGCCCAGGTAATGACGTTGTCGAAGCGGCGGTGCACGGCGACTGGGTTTGGCGCAGCGGCGATGAAAATGGCCGGGTGTTGCGATGTCATCCGATCGAGCACGGCCTTCCATGCGACGGGTTGATCCTTCGCGGCACCGGCCGCCGCAACCAGCTTGTCGAAGGTCGGGTCGCACCAGTGACCCGGGTTGCTCCCGTCGGACAGCTTCGCAGATTCGCATGACCAGCTTTGCACCAGCGAGGTCGGCGTCGGGTCCTGATTGCGCCGCGAATAGACCAGATCCCACTGCCCGTTAATTACCCGCGAGTTGATAACGGCGCTTTCCACCTTGTCGAGACGAAGCTCAACGCCAACCTTGCGCAACATTTCCTGCGCCTGGAGGGCAATCTTGTCGGAGAGCGGATTGCCGGCGACGTACAGCACGCTAATACTGAGCGGTGCACCGTTCTTGTCGAGGATTCCGTCGCCGTTGGCATCGCGCCAACCGGCTTCGCTCAGCAGTGTTCGGGCGCGGGCAACGTCAACGGCGTGCCCTTTGATGCCGCCGGGTGTGATCCAGCCCCACAGTTGCGACTGCGCCGCATCGGGCACCTTCGCGCTCGCACCAAATGTCACATGCGCGATCGTTTCGCGGTCGAGCGCAAGAGTGAGCGCCTCGCGAACGCGCAGGTCGCCTAACGCGGGATGTGGCTTGGTACTGTCCGCGGGCGACCGGGGGTTGAACAAGAGGTAGACGATGGCATTCGACTGTCCCTCCAGCAGGCGGGTGTCGGTATGCTGCTGCGCCTGCGCCATCGCGGTCGGCGGGATGTGATCGTAGATGTCGACTTCACCGGCAAGGAACGCGTTCAGCCGCGCGTCGGCGTTGGCTGCCGTCTGGAAGATTACCCGGGCTATCGTGGGTCGGCCGAGAAAGAAGGTCGAGTCGGCGCGGAGTTCCACGAGCTGCCCCGGCACCCGGCGCTCGAACTTGAACGGCCCATTTCCAATAGGATGCTTTGCGTAATCGGATGTAGCGATTGCCTCCGGCGCCATTTTTTCCAGGAGGTGGGACGGTAGCGGCTGGATCAGGAAGCCAAAGGTGTACACCTGCTCCTGCGACGGCTGCTTGAAATGGACGCGGACTGTGCGATCGCCAATCGCCTCGACCGACGCAATCGGATCCAGTCGGGCGCGGCCGGCGATCCGCAGCTTCGGACTGTTCACCAGCTCCCATGTATATGTCACGTCGTGGGCGGTGACCGGGGCGCCGTCGTGCCACTTGGCGCGCGGATCGATGTCGAACACGAGTGTCAGTGGGTCGACCCGGTGCCATCCTTTCGCGAGTGACGGCATGAGCACATTGTCGCCGGAAACCCGTGCGCCCGGCGCAAAGGTGACAAAGTGGAGGAAGAGCTGGTCGCCGAGGTCCTCGTTGGCTTCTTCCGAATTGGTGAAGAGCGGGATGGGCATCGCCGGCTCCTTGCCGACGTCATACACAATTGTCGCATGCGGCGCGCTTCGCTGAGCGCACGCCGGCGCGGCGAGCGATGCGGTGCAGGTCACCAGGAGTGCGGAGCGAAGCAGGCGATTCATCGAAGCCTCGATTGAAGTCAGCGGCGCCAGGTCCAGATGGGGTCCTGAAAGTGAGCCAGATAGCTGGCACTCTCCTGGAC
>JANYCP010000173.1 GCA_025360265.1 Gemmatimonadota bacterium | reverse complement strand
CGAACATTCCAGATGCCAATCCATTCAGTGCTCCTTCAGGTAATCAAGCAGCCGCGTCGCCATCTTCTCGGAGAACCCCGGAAGTGCAGCGACATCGGCGATCGATGCTGTGCGCACGGCCGCCAGAGAACCAAAGGCTTGCAGCAGCACAGTGCGTCGATTGGCGCCAATGCCGGGAATATTCAGCAGCGCCGAAGTAATGGTGCGTTCAGTCCGCCGCTTTCTGTTGTAGGCCACGCCAAATCGGTGTGCTTCGTCGCGGGCCCGTTGCAGCAGCCGCAATGCCGGACTGCGTCGCGGCAGACGCAAGGGCTCGGATTGGCCGGGAAAGTAGATCTCTTCATCACGTTTCGCGAGCGAGATGAGCGGAAGATCTGGCACGCCGACGGCAGTCATCGCGTCCAGTGCAGCGCTTAACTGTCCCTTGCCACCATCGATCACGACGAGATCTGGCAGCGGCTTCGATTCATCGATGCGGCGGCGAAAGTAACGGGTGACCACTTCATGGATCGCAGCGTAATCATCCTGCTGGGCGATTCCCTTGATCCTGAACTTGCGGTACTCGGCCTTTTTCGGACGGCCACCATCAAACGTCACCAGCGATCCCACAGTGTCGCGGCCCTGATTGGTGGAGATGTCAACACAGATGAATACGCGCGGCACCACCGTGAGACCGAGTTCCCGCCCCAGCGCGTACACCGGGTCCTCGGCGCGTTCATCGCTCTCAAAGGTTTCGAGTCGCAGCGATTCCAGCAGGTGGCGTGCATTCTGCTCGGCCAACTCGCTCCAGCGTGCGGCGAGGCCGCGTTGCGGTATCGCGATGCGGTGACCGGGCAACAGCTCCACCACGGCATCCATGTCGGCCGGAACAAATGGCAGCACGATCCGCTTCGCCTTGCCCTCGGCCAGCAGGTACCAACGCACCAGGACTGCGCTGAGCACGGCGGAATCTGTTTCGTCGGCAACATTCTCGAAGAAACGATGATCGCGACTGATAACTCGGCCGTCTCGGACTCGAAACAGCACGGCCACTGCGTCGTCGCCGTCACGGGCATATCCCAGCACGTCAGCATCACCGGTGCCCACGGCGTCCACAGCGAGCGGCCCCTCGACCTGATCAAGCCACTTGATGGCGTCACGGAAATCGCGAGCTCGTTCGAAGTCCTCCCGTTCGCTGGCCGCCTGCATCAGGCCGCGAATACGGGCCTTCAGGTCCACGGTGCGCCCCTCGAGGAAGTCGAGTACCTCGGTGATCATGGCGGAATAGTCCGGCGCATCCTGCCACCGCACACACGGCGCCTTGCAGCGGCCAATGTGGTAGTCAAGACAGGGCCGTTCCCGCTGCGTGGCCGGAAGATCATCGCTGCATGACCGCACGGTAAACATCCGTCGCACCAGATTGAGCGTCCGCCGCATCTCGCCAACATCGGTATACGGACCGAAGTAGCGCGCGCCCGCGATGTCACGACGGCGCGTCACCAGCACGCGAGGGAATGGCTCGTTGACCGTCACCACGATCGATGGATAACTCTTGTCGTCCTTAAGCCGCACATTGAACCGCGGTTGATACTCCTTGATGAGGTTGTTCTCGAGCAGCAGCGATTGGGCTTCGTTCGGGACCACAATGGTCTCGACGTCGGCAATCCGCTCGACGAGCAAGTGGTGTGTGGGGGATTCGAGATTGGCGTCGTTGGCGAAGTACGAGCGTACGCGCGTGCGCAAGTTGGCAGCCTTGCCGACATAGAGAATCGCGCCGGCTGCATCCTTCCAGAGGTAGACACCTGGACCATCAGGCAGTGTGTCGAGCTTGCGCTGCAGCCCATCGTTCACGACGCCGTCACTCCTCCCGTGAACACGCGGCGGATGCGAACGGTCAACACGGCCGCTTCGGGGACGTTGAGCGCCGAGGTGATGGCGAGATAGCAGATCGCGTTTGCCGGAACAGCGAGCAGCGCCAGGGCGATCGGGTTCAGCTGCCCACCATTGATCCGGATCACCGTGCCGGCGATTGCCGCTACCAGTCCGGCAAACCAGAGTTTGGCCAGATCGATGCCGTTCAGACCGAAGTGCCCGATCCGTTTGCAGAGGCCGCGCCGCAGCATGGCGAACTCGATCCACCCCGCGATACCGGCCGTTGCGGTGAGCCCGGCCGCGCCCCATCGCGCCGAGATGCCAAGGGCCGGCGGGAGGATGATCGCAGCGATCCAGCCGAGGACGCCAGTGAGCGCGACCCGCACCAGTGCGCACCGTAGCGGCGTCTTGGTGTCATTGAGGGCGTAAAATGTCGACGCGTACAAGCGCCCGAGCGTCGACGCCAGCAACCCGGTGGCCGATCCGGCCAGTACGATCCAGACAAACTGGGAGTCCACCTGCTTGAACTGTCCACCGCGTGTCTGGAATACGGCGGCAGCGATCACCCCACCGAGCGTCAGAAAGCCCAGTGCCGACGGGACAATGTAGAACGCGAGCCGTTGTGTGGCGCCCATCAGTCGGATGCGAAGGGCGGCAGAGACAGTGGCTGCGTCGCCCCGCTCACGCGCCATCTCCGGCAACTCTGCTGCCGACACGGCCATGCCAAAGAGCGACACCGGTAGCGTGTACAGCACCTGCGCGTTGCTGATCGCCGCCACCACGCCAGTCATCGGGATGCTCGATGCGATGAAGAGATCCACGAGCGCAGAGATCTGGTTGGCACCACGGGAAAGCACATTCGGCAGAAACGCTGATACCACTCGCGGCAGTTCCCTGGCTCGCCGCCATGCAGTGGGCAGGATTCGACCACCGACCTTGATGACAGATGGCAATTGCACGAGAACCTGGAGGATGCTGCCAGCCACTGCGCCAATGGCGGCGATCGTGACGAACTTGTCGGAGTGCCCCGGCCCAAGGTGTCGACCGAAGATCAGAATGGAACCGATGATGGCGAGGTTCCAGACGACCGGCGATGCGTATGACAACAGAAACTTCTGGTGGGAATTCAGCACCCCGAGACACCAGGCCGAGAGTACCATGATTCCGGCGCCCGGGAAGAGGATGCGGACGAGCAATTCGGTGAGCGCCCGCTTCTCGGGCGACCATACCCTGTCGGAAATGAGCAGGTCCATCAACCACGGCGTTGCAAGTTCACCCAAGAGTACGATTGACGACACTGCGACGAGCAGCACCGAAAGGACGGCACCCGCGAGTCGTCGCGCTTCCTCGTCGTCTTCGCCAATGAGCCTGGCATAACTCGGAATGAACGAGGCGGAGAGTGCTCCCTCGCCGAGAAGGTTTTGCAGGAAGTTCGGGATGCGGAACGCCGTGTTCAGTGCATCGGCGGCGTCGCTCAGTCCGAGATAATGTGCGAGGAGCGTCTGCCGGACCAGGCCGAACATCCGGCTCAGCAGGATGCCGGTGCCGACCAGGAGTGATCCGCGACGGCTCACGGCGTGTCCTCTGGCAAGGCCTCTGCCCATGCCGATATCGTCTCGAAGAGTGCGTTGAGCCAGGCATTGCCGTAGCGCCCGAGGAATGACGCCGCGGTGAGTACCCGTTCCTGTGGCTTGCCGTGCGGCCGCAGTCCAGTGGACAATCGCATGAACTGCGCGTACGCGATGTCGTCCCGGCGTTTCAGGTGACGCACAATTACCGCTTCAATGTCGTTGGCAATCTGGCCGATGCGCTGCATCCGCCCCTTGATCGCCCGGTCGAGTACTGGATCGATCCGGATCCCAGCCGCACCGATCACACCGGCGCTCCGACCGATCTGACCGCGCAACGCTTCGATCGCCTGGCGTGCGTCACCCGGCAGCGCTCGCGCGAGGAGCGACTTTGCGATGGTGCCGTCATCGGAAAGAACCGCATCCGCCGTGAGGTGCAGGCGACCAAGCAGTCGTTCCGTCCATCGCTCAACGACCGTGCCCGACCATCGTGGAACCGGCACCTGTACCGGCACTTCGAGCAATGGGTAAAGCGCGGACGCTTGCCGTTCGAGATAGCGCAACTCACCGGGGCCCGCGACATACGCAACCGTCGGCAGCAACGCGCTCTCGACCACCGGGCGAAGCAGGACGTTGGCGGAGAAGCGTGAAGGGTCCTTTTCGAGCACGGCCACAATCTGCTTCTGTGAAAAGCGTTCACCTGAACGCCTGGTGCGAACGCCGTCACCGTCAATCAGCAGACGGTCGCGTCCCACGCCTGTGCCCATGAACACCAGCGTGGCGCCTTCACCGGCAGCGATGCCGGTGCCGGCATCCGGCAATGCGGCCAATGCGCTGTCGAACTCTGCCGCGCGCATGAGTGCCGCGCGAATCAGCGGGATCTGCGCCCGCTTGACGGCGAGGTGAGTGGGATCGAAGCAGAGGACACCAAATGGGGCGAGCAATTCGGCGAGGGCGTTGGCATAGGCCCGGTGGATGGTGGCACCGGGCACGTAGTAGCGGCGCAGCCAGGCAAGGGTCTCATCGCGCGGTGGCCCCGGCGGAAGGTCGGCCGCAAGACGATCGAGTCCGGCGATCGCCTCGGCGGGCAAGATCTCCTCCGACATCGGCAGCTGCGGTGCAGTCGCTGGCCTCGGTGCCAATGTCCAGTCCATTGTCGCGCCTGTGGAATCGAGCCACGTGGCGTTGGTCGCTTCGGTGTAATCATGATCGTCGCCGGCGACCCAGAAGATCGGGACCACGGGCCGCTGCCACCGGCGTTCGAGTACGCGTGCGAGCGCGGCCGCAGCGAGCGCCTTGTGTACGGTGTACAACGGCCCGGTGTAGAGCCCCGGCTGTTGTCCAGTGGTGACAACGAGTGCGCCGGGTTGGTGCAATCGTTGATAGGCGGCCTCTGCGCCAGGCGTCGCGATGAGTGCCGGGTCGAGTTCGGCACGCCAGGCGTCGGCGCGTGGGCCAACCGGTGGGAGCGGACCAAACGGATGTGAGACGACGCGAAGCATCTCAGCGGGCTCCCTTGTGGTACGGCGTACCTTGCAGGATGGTGCTGGCGCGGTACAACTGTTCGAGCACAACGACTCGCGCGAGTTCGTGAGGCAACGTGAGCGGACCGAGACTCCAGGTGACCTGCGCACGTTCGCGCACGGCCACGGAGACACCCGTGGCACCGCCGATCACAATGGCACGATCTCGTCCTTCCAGCCGCCAGCGATCGAGTTCCACCGCAAGTTGCTCACTCGACCACTTCGCCCCGGCCAGATCAAGCAGTACGATCGGAGTCTGCGGATCGATGGCCTCGATCAACCGGACCCCTTCCACTTCTCGCTGTTGCGCCTCGGTCCCAGCCCGCCCGGCTTCACGCACTTCCCGTTCGATCACCCGAACGAAACGGTCCAGCCGGGCGAGATAATCGTCACCAACCTCGCGGAGCGTCGGGCGCAGTTTCCCAACGGCCACCAGCGAGAGTTGCATCAGGCATACAATCCGCGCATCCGGTGCATCGCTGCCACACGGGAAATCGCCAGCATATAGGCACCGATCCGCATGCTCACATCATGCTCGTCGGACATGGCCGCGACTTCGGCGAACGAGTCCTTCATGATCTTTTCGAGGCGTTCGTTGACAGTCTTCTCGTCCCAGAAGTAACCGCCACGATCCTGTACCCACTCGAAGTAGGAAACCGTCACGCCGCCAGCGTTGGCAAGAATATCGGGGATGACGTAGACGCCCTTCTTGTCGAGAATCGCGTCGGCCTGGGCGGTGGTGGGTCCGTTGGCCCCTTCGCAGATGATCCTCGCCTTGATGTTGTCGGCGTTCTGGCTAGTGATCACGTTTTCGAGCGCGGCCGGGACAAGCACGTCACACTTCAGCTCGAGCAATTCCTCATTGGTGATGTGCTTTCCCTTCGGATACGCGTCGAGGAACTTCTTTTCACCAGTCCACTTCAGGCAGTCCTTGATGTCGAGGCCCTTCGGATTGTACACACCACCGCTCTTGTCGCTCACCGCCACGATCGTCATGCCGGCCTCCGACATCAGCCGTGCTGCGGTCGAGCCGACGTTACCGAACCCCTGCACCGCCACCGTGGCGCCCTTCACCTTCATCTTCTTCTTGGCCAGTGCGGCGAGTGTCACGACCAGACAGCCGCGCCCAGTCGCGTCTTTGCGGCCGAGGGAGCCGCCCATCGCAATCGGCTTGCCCGTTACGACACCGGTCACGGTATGCCGCTTGTGCATGGAATAGGTGTCCATGATCCACGCCATCACACGCTCATTGGTATTCACGTCCGGCGCGGGCACATCCGATTCTGGTCCGAGCGTGTCGATGATGGCAGACGTGTACCGTCGCGTCACCTTCTCGAGCTCGCGGTCCGACATCAGCGCCGGATCACAAATCACCCCACCCTTTGCGCCACCGAATGGCAGGTTGACGACAGCGCACTTCCATGTCATCCACGCAGCCAGTGCCTTGACCTCATCGAGCGACACCGCCATGTCAAATCGGATACCACCCTTGGCCGGACCGCGCGACGTGTTATGCAGGACACGAAAACCGGTGAATACTTCGATCTCACCGTTATCGCGGGCGATTGGCACCGAAACAATGATCTGCTTCTCGGGCGCGCGCAGCACCTTGTAAAGTCCCGGCTCAAGGTTGAGCCGAGTCGCCGCTTCGTCAAACCGCGACATCATCGCCTCGAATGGATTCCCTTCCGCGGCGAAGCGCCGATCGCGGTCCTGCTTGATCAATGGTGGAACGCGGTAGGTGCGGGTGTTGCTCAACATCTTGCCCATGTGCTGAATCTCCCGTGTGATTCCGGACTTGTTAGTGACGCAGGAGTACGCTGTCGAGCGCCACCCGCAATTCGGTTTCGCCTGCCTCGAATGTTACCTGAAGTATCGCTACAAGCGGCTCCGGTACGCTTGCCGGCCACCGATCCCGCAACTTGACGGCGTCCTTGGCCGTCACTATGACGAAGTCGGCCCGACGGGCCGCATGCGCCAGCCAGGCGACATCCTCGTCACGAAATTGGTGGTGGTCCTTCCACGTCGCCACCTGCACCTGTGCGCCCGTCCCCTTGATCTGGGCCACGAACGCGTCGGGATCGGCAATGGCGCTGGCCGCGACCACCCGGCGGTCGCGCAGAACCGTCATCGGCTGAGCTTTGCCGGTGACGAGCCCCCGCAGCCCGGCCAGGCCAAGATGGGCGATCGCCACGGGGACCCGGGCCCCCTGGTGCAGGCCGGTGGCCAGCAGTTGTGCCGTCCGGAAATCGGCGCGTTTGCGCGTCACGATGACGAAGTCGGCGCGGTCGATCGCCGAGAGTTGTTCCCGCCAAGGACCCGCCGGGAGCGACCACCCTACCGCCTGCGATGATTCGGCGCTCACCAAACAGATGTTCAAGTCGCGCCCGATATCCAGCCGCTGATACGCGTCGTCCAGCACGAGCACCTCAGCACCTTCGGCGATAGCACGCACCGCGCCGGCCTGACGATCAGGATTGGCCACCACGATCGCGGTCGGTACCAGCTCGCGATGCACCGCCGGTTCGTCACTGCCCACTCCGCGGAGCAATACCGCGGGCCGAACACCACGCTGCTGGAAGACGTCGGCGATCCATGACGCAATTGGCGTCTTGCCTGAACCGCCGACGCTCAAGTTGCCCACCGCAACCGTGGGAAGCGGCAATGGGTGCGTGGCGAACCAGCCGCGCCGGTACGCTGTCCGTCGAGCCGTCATGATGGCTTGCCAGAGAAACGACGCCGGCACCAGGAGCGCACGCCCGACGCGCGCGCCAGGCGAACGGTTCGTCCAGAGCCACCGCACGATCCGATGTCCGTCTCCTCTGCGGCGCGGCATCAGTACGCCAGCTCCTGCTCGACGCATGCGAGCGATTCGGCGCACTGGGCAATGCCAGCCTGCAACCCGGCCGCGCCAGGCTCAACGCTGAATGGCTCACCGTATCCCAGGTGCACTTCGGCGAATGGCTTCGGCAGAAACATCTGATCCCATGATCGCGCCAACCACGCCGACCGGCTGGATGC
>JANYCP010000079.1 GCA_025360265.1 Gemmatimonadota bacterium | reverse complement strand
CGCACGGCGAGCAGGGGAACGATCGTGTCACCGATTGCCAGCGTGCCGAGCTTCGACGCGCCGACAATGTTGCGACCGTCAAAGGCGAACACGCCGAGCGGTGTGTCGTGATAGTCGACGACGAGGACGCCATAGCCGACGGAAGCCTGCTTCGAGACGGTCCCGTGGGTGGTGACCTGCCAGCGTCCGGCGCTGTCGAGGACGGTTCCGTGCCATGCCGGTCCGGCCACGAGACGCACCGGCAGCCCGGACGGGACCACGCCTGGCATGGTGGTAAGCGATTGCCCTTCGGCGAAGGACTGTTTCACCGCGAGCGGGCCGGTCAGGGCGTCGAGGCCGCAGGCCACCGAGCCCCCGCTTCGGTCGCAGGCGGTCAGGGTGGCAAAAACCAGCGTACAAAGAGCCTGAGCCGACGTTCGAAACATGGCAGCAATGTAGCAGGCTGCTTGACCGCCCGGCCGCACGGCAGGTAGCATTCCGCATTCCCCTTCAGCAGCCCGAATGGACCTCGACGACATCAAGGCACACCTCGACCGCATCTTCGCGGCAGGGACTAGGACATCTTCGCGGGAACAGGCCGCCACTCTGCGCGACGCGCTGGTGGAGTTCAAGGTTGGCATCGGTCAGTTGACCGAAGCGCAGACCCGCTCGGAGCGCGAACTGGAAGTCGCCCGGAAGGAAGCGGCGGACTACGCCCGCCGCGGCCAGGCTGCGCTGGAGATTGGCGACCACGAAACGGTGCGCTTGGCCGACGAGTTCACCGCCAAGGCGCGGGAGCGGGTCGGCCTGCTCGAACGCAAGGTGATCGTGCAGCGCGATGAATTGGCCATGGCGCAGCGGGATTACGAGGAAACGAAACAGCGGTTCCAGTCGGCGTCGCGCGGTGTAGCGCTCGATGCGCCGGCGCCGGCAGATCCGTTGGCATCGCCCGACCGGATCTCATCGGTGGATCAGGCATTGATGGATCAACGTGCGAGAGAAGCGGCAGTCGACGCACAACTCGAACACTTGAAAAAGAAGTTCGGCGAGCGCAAGTAGTTCAGGTCTTAGCGGGCCCACTCCAACCGGCCATCTCATGCAACCGAACGCCACCACGCAAGCACCAATGACGTTGCCGCCGCAAACCGGATTCTTTGGACAGCCCGCCGGTTTGCGAACGCTATTCTTCACTGAAGTCTGGGAGCGCTTTTCGTTCTACGGGCTTCGCGCCATTCTGGTCCTCTTCATGACAACGCCACTGATTGGCGGGGGACTCGGCTGGAGCGTGGAGAAGGCCGGACCGATCTACGGCATGTACGCCTCACTGGTGTATCTCTCTGCGCTGCCCGGTGGCTGGATGGCCGATCGTCTGCTTGGGCAGCGACGAGCAGTATTCATTGGTGGCTCGATTATCATGCTGGGGCATATCTGTCTCGCGATCCCAGCCCAACCAACGTTTTTTCTCGGACTCTTCTTCATCATCATCGGGACCGGATTGCTCAAGCCGAATATCTCGACGATGGTAGGCCAGCTCTACTCCAAAGAAGATGTTCGGCGCGATGGTGGGTTTTCCATTTTTTACATGGGCATCAACATCGGTGCGATGGTTGCCCCGCTGGTGACGTCCGGATTGGCGCAGAGCGATTCGTTCAAGGCGCGGCTGGTGGGCTGGGGGATCCGGCCGGAAAATTCGTGGCACTGGGGCTTCGGTGCGGCGGCCGTCGGGATGTTCTTCGGACTGATATGGTATGTGATCGATGCCAAGGCGCTCGGTGAAGCCGGGCGGGCACCGGCAGTGACCGGTACCGAGGAAATCGGTCGGGCGAAGGCGACATTCGGCAAGGGCGTGCTGCTGTCACTCGCCATTCTCGCCGTGTTGATCGGCCTGAATGCGACCGGAACAATCGCGATCACGCCGGACAAGATCGCGGGGTCGTTCAAGTACATCCTGCCGGCCACGGTGGTGGCGTTCTTTGCCTGGCTCTTCCTGAGCGGCAACTGGACCCGCGACGAGCGCAATCGGCTCATCGTCATCACGGTCCTATTCTTTGCGGCCGCCGTGTTCTGGTCGGTGTTCGAGCAAGCCGCTTCGACGCTCACTCTCTTTGCTGATCGCAGTGTGAAAAATGAAGTTCTCGGCATGACTTTCACGTCAGGCTCTTGGCAGTCGGTCAATTCTGGGTGGATCGTGCTGTTGTCGCCGGTCTTTGCCTGGATCTGGGTCAAGCTCGGCAGCCGCAATCCGTCGAGCCCCGCCAAGTTCGCGGTGGGCCTCCTCTTCGCATCACTGTCGTTCGTCATCATGGTGCCAGCGGCCTCGATGGCCGCGAACGGCAACAAGGTCGGCTGGATCTGGTTGATGCTTTCGTACCTGTTCGCCACCATCGGCGAACTCTGCCTCAGTCCGGTCGGGCTGTCGGCGATGACGCGCCTGGCGCCG
Organism: Gemmatimonadota bacterium; assembly: GCA_025360265.1. Classification (GTDB taxonomy): domain Bacteria; phylum Gemmatimonadota; class Gemmatimonadetes; order Gemmatimonadales; family GWC2-71-9; genus Palsa-1233. Next base: position 12,196 of record JANYCP010000079.1, on the reverse strand, counting down.
GCGCGTGTTGCGTCGCTGATGATGGGCGTCTGGTTCCTCGCCACGTCGGTCGGCAACTTCATCGCCGGCAACATGGCAGGCCTCTATGAGTCGCTGTCGCCCGCCAAGGTGTTCGGGCTCGGTGCCGCCTTCGCCATGTTCTTCGCCATCGTGCTGACATTGCTCGTGAAGCCGATCAAGCGAATGCTTGCGTCGTCGTCGGTGCCGGAATGAAGTGGCTGAAACGAATTCTCATCGCGGTTGTCACGTTCATCATCATCATCGTGCTGGTGATCTATGTGATCAGCAATCGGCACCTGAGTCGCAAGTTTGACGTGCCACGTGTTGCACTGACGTTTCCGACGGACACGGAATCGATTGCGCGCGGCGAACACGTTGCGATTGCGCTGACGAAGTGCGGCGCCTGTCACGGCGACGATTTTGGCGGGAAGGTGCTCATTGACGATGGTAAATTCGCCCACGTGTACGCGCCGAACCTGACGCGAGGCAAGGGCGGGATCGGCACTTGGTCGGACGCCGACTTCGTCACGGCTGTGACACATGGCATTCGACCCGATGGGTCGGCGCTGTTGATGATGCCGTCCGATGCGTATTCCGAGCTGTCGCACGCCGACCTGATCAACGCGCTGGTCTACATTCGCAGCCGACCGGCGGTCGACCACGAATGGCCGGCAAGCTCACTGGGACCACTCGCGCGAATGCTTGTCGCGATCGGCCAGCCGCTCTTTCCCGCCGAGGTGATCAACCACGGGCAAGCGGCGCCTGATTCGATGCCAGCGGCAGCGTCGGCAGCCTATGGCAAGTATCTCGTGACGATCGGCGGCTGCCGCAGCTGCCACAATCCATCGCTCTCTGGCGGCCCGTTGCCGGGTGCGCCGAGCAATTTCAAGGTGCCGGCGAATCTCACCCCTGCCGGTTTGAAAGGGTGGACGCTGGGTGATTTACGTCGCGCACTTCGCGATGGGGTGCAGCCGTCGGGGACGCCGATCGACACGTTCATGCCGTGGCGTTACACGAAGCGGATGACTGACGTGGAAATCGAAGCAACATGGCTCTATCTGCAAAGCCTGCCACCGAAGGAGTTCGGTAAGCAGTAACTACGGCTTCTTGGGGCCTGTCTTGTAGGGAGTGTCGGGCGGTGCGTCACCGTTCGGCCAGTCCTTTTCCTTGCCAATGAAATCAGGGCGCGGCCGCGACATCACGTACGCCGCCACGTTGAGCGCATCGACGTCGGTGAGTGTTCCCGGCATATCAAACGGCATATTGTGCTTCACGAACGCGCTCGCAGTGCGCACCCGCGCCATCCCCGCACCGATATTGAAGCTCTTTGCTCCCCACAGCGGGGGATACACCGGCGCCACAGAGCCGCCACCATCCGCGCCATGACAGCGGGCGCATTGCGCCACGAACACTCGGAGGCCGGCCACCGTATCACCGGTGGTTGCTCCCGCAGCAACCTGCGGCGGCTGGTCCGCGATCGGCACCCCGCGCGAGATGAAGGCGAGATAGGCGACGATGTCGCGCATCGCCGGATCATCGAACGCGAGTGCGGTCCCGTTGAGCGACCGGAGGAAGCAGTCGTTGATCCGGTCTTCCAGTCGCTGCACGGTCGCTGCGCGCGACCGGTACTGCGGAAATCGCGCGTAGACACCGGTCAGTGGCAATGCGTTCTCGCCGCGACCGTCAGCGAGATGACATGACGTGCATCGGAGCGAGCTGCCAACGTGATCGGGCAATGAATCGCGAGTGGCGGCGAGGATCGCGTGTCCTCGCAGAATGCTGCGTCCCAGATCACCCCCAGGGACCAGGTCGCCATTGGGCGCACGGAGCGTCGAATCGGAAGGGGTCGCATTGGCGACACCATCAGGCGATTGGCGAGCGCACGCCGCAAGTACCAGCACGACCGCCATCACATGGCGCACGTGCGGCTAGCTCGCCTTGACCCACATGCGAACGGCAACGATGAGCAGCAGGACGGCGAAGCCACGCTGCAGGGTGGCCGGTGCCACGCCCTGCGAGTACCGCGCGCTGATGAAAGCGCCGACCGTGATGCCGAGCGCGATGAGCAGCGCACCGCGCACGTCGATGTTTCCTTCGTTCCAGTATTGCCAGGCGGCGAGAATACCGACCGGCAACAGCAGCGCCGCGATCGACGTTCCGACCGCTCGGCGCTGGGCCATCCCCATCCAGAGTGCCAGCGCTGGCACGATGACGATGCCGCCGCCGATGCCAAAGACACCAGCGAGCAGCCCAGCGATGAGGCCGATCACGACATACAGGACGGGCATTCGATCTCCTAGAAGAGCAGTTCCATACCGAACCGGATCAGGCGCGGCGGTCCGTAGACGAAAAGCGGCCAGGTATAGTCGCGCGCTGCGGACATGTAGAGCGGCATCAGTTCAGTCTGGCCGGAAATCAGGCCATCGCCGTTGAGGTCCGCGGCGCGGCGATAGCGTGGTGATTCGTACGGAATCGGGTTTGGATTGGCGTTGTACGCTGCCGTTGCCAGCAACGTGATCGTGCTGTCTGCGGGCGTCGGTGTTCCGGTGTCGCGTCGCACGCTGGTCTGGTTGACCGTGTTGAGCACGTTGCGGATGTCGAGGTAGATCCCGCCATTCCACTTGCCCAGGCGAATCGGTCGGCGCAGCAGCATGTCAAGCGATTTCTGGTTAGGCAGACGGCTGCCGTTGACCGCACCGATGAGCGTGTCGCCGACGAGGCTCGTCCGCGTGTATGGCAGGCCGGTCCAGTAGTGGCCGACCGCCGAAATTTCCAACCCAGCAAAGGGCTTGAAGCCGATCGTTGAGTCGATCTGACCGGTCACGACTGCCGTGAGTGCCAGGCGGCGGTCGTAATCGAGCGGAAACTGAAAGCGTGATGCCGTGATCGTGTCGTGCGTGTTCGGGTCGACCGATGTCCTGTTGTAGATATTGAACGCATTGCTCACGGTCGCGGTCGCCTGTTGCACGACGCCAGACACCTTGACGCCCCAGTTCTTCGTCAGCTCCTGCTCGAAGATCACTTCAGCGCCGGTCACGGTGCCGATGTCGGCATTAACGAACTGCGACGAATCGGGATTGACGTTGAGCGGCACGGAGGCGACGAGACCGTCGAGGTGCTTGTCGTAAATATTGATCTTGACGCTGTTGCCGGTGAGCAGGCGCACGCGCACGCTCAGCTCATACTGCATCGCCGATTCGAAACCGAGATTCGGATTGCCCGGGCGGAACCGGCCGGTGCGCGTCGTGTCGTCGAACGCGGAGTTGACCAGGTACTGCAGGTCGGGTGCCTGCGAAAATTTGCCGAGGCTCGCGACAAACGTCGCACCGGCCACCATCGTCGACACCGCCGCACGCGGATTGAGCGATGTGTGCGCGGCAAGCGTCTTGTTATTGACGTTGGCGCCGCCGGGGGAGAAGCCATCCATTCGCACGCCGGCGGTGAATCCGAGCTCTCCGATGCGAGCCTGTCCTTCGACGTAGGCACCCGAGATCGCCGGGTTGAAATTCGACGCCGTCGGTGGCGGAGTCAGCCCGCCGCTGGGCGCGATGGCGCCGACTGGCTCGTACGCGAGCACGCGCTGGAATGTCTTGACTGTCTGGGCGGCGTACATGCCACCGAAGTACAAGTCGATGTAGCGGCCAAGGCCGGCCGTGGCGTCGACCTGGGCGCGCAACTCGGAAAACTCATTCCACGACAATTCGCCAGCGCCCGCTTCGCTCTTGAAGAAGGCCGGCACGCCCCACGGTGTGTTGCTGGCGAATTGCGGTGTGCCGAAATCCGCCAAGGCAGCGCGCGTTGCCAGCGTGTCCTGTTTCTTGGCGATCGCTTCGTCGAGAATGTTCAGGCGCTTCATGGTGAACGCGCCGAACTTGTAGTCGGGAGCGTCCACGGAGCCGCGAACAAACTGCTTGTCGAAGTACCCAATGCGCAGGTCGCCGAATATCGGCGCCTGCGTTTGCGCCGGCGGCAGGAGCTGCAGGTGTGCGGTGAAGAGCTTGCCATCGGTGCGACTGCCGGGACCATCATTCGGATCGTACTTGTAGACTGGATCGTACAGATACGCCTGCTGCGTCGTCATCAGTCCAAACAGCCGGCCGACCAAGCGGCTCGAGAACGGCATGGTGAGCTTGGCAGCAGCACTCCACGTCTCGGTGCTGCTGTGCGGCAACGGATATGGTGCGGTCGATCGCGGATCGAGTGGGTCGGTCGGCGCAGGCGCGCTGGACGGGTCGCCATCGAGCTGACCGTTCAGATCGATGATGCCCACTGCCCTGAGCTTCTTGCCGAGCGGACCGTCGGCCTGGAGCACCATGCGGTCGATGCCATGGTCGGCGCCGGCGCTGAGCGGTCGGTCGTTCTCGTACGCCATCCGACCGCGCCACTTGTCGCCACCATCCTTGGTGGTGACATCGACGACGCCTGAAATCGCTTGCCCATATCGGGCGGAGAAGCCGTTGGTCACCAACGATGCGGAGGTGATGAGGTCCGGCGGGATCTGGATGGCTGTCACGCCGTTGGTCGATGCATCCAATTGGTTCTTGATGCCGAACCCATCCAGAACAAATGCCTGCTGGCCCGGCCGGCCGCCACGGTAGCTTCCGCCCACGACACCAGCCTGCATCTCGATCGCCTGATCGAGCGATGTGACGGGAAGCCGCCTGAGTTGATCGGCCGTGATCCGCTGTTCCGTCTGCGTCGCCAGTGGATCGAGCACGGGATCCTGCACACCAACCCCGCGAAGCTCGGCGAGTTGCACAGCGACCGGGGCGAGGCGCACGTCAGCTCGGGTGATTTCGCCAGAGCGAATCTCGACGCGATCGCGACGCGCCGGACTGTATCCCGGAAAGTTGATCGTCAGCGTGTGAAACCCTTCGGAGAGTCCGCGCAACCGATAGTCGCCCAGCGAGTCAGCGGTCGTGTAGTAGCGTCCGGCGTCGACGCGCACCTCGGCGCCGCGTACCGCCCGTTCATTGGTCGCATTGATGATGCGACCCACCAGACCACCGGTTCCTTGTGCAGCGAGCGGACCTGCAATGACCACGCTGACAAGGAACGCAACCTGAAGGGTACGCCTCATTGAATAATTCCCGGGTAGAGGTGCAGGTCCGACGCGGAACTGGTGAACGTCTGGATATGGCCAAATGCGCCACCCACCTGGGCAACGACGTCGCCAGAGAGTGGTGAGATCTGCGGAGTGGCAAGGATGCCGGTGGCGGTACGAAGCACCTGTACCGCGCCGGTGGTCAGTGAGACGCCGCGCAGTTCAAATGGACCGGCGGTGATCGAAGCCAGCGTGCTGCCGCCGTCAATCGCCGTGAGCGTCACCGGATCGGCCGCCACGATGCATGTCGATCCACGGCATGAGACGCCAAGCAACTGCGCGTTGCCGGCTGGCGTGACCGTGGCGACCGTGGTAATCGTGCCACCCACCGCCGGCACCTTGAACAACCGGCGATCATCGCGAAGCGTGAACGCAATCGTTGCACCGCTTTCAGCGAGCGCGTAACTGGTTGCACCTGCGGTCCCGACGACAACCTGCAAGGTGGCTCCAGTCGCGGAGACGGTGCCACGCACGACGGCCCCGGGAAGGAAGAGTGTGTCAATGGCGATGCAGGCCCGGCAATGTTGTGCTGCGCCAAAATCCTGCGCGAGTGCGATGAACGTCGTGCTTCCGGTCCACACGATGTCGCCAAGCCACCCAACAGTCATGCCTGCGACGGTGGTTGGCAGGCTCAACAACGCCTGGCGATTGAATGGATGTGCGGTATCGGATAGAAAGAGCGTGACGTGCGCTGGCGAACTGGAACTGGGCCCCCGTCGCGCGACCGCTTCGACGTAGAGGAGCTGGCCGTCGCTGCCGAGTGCAAAGGCCGGAAAGCTGCTGACCGAGTCGCCCTGGGTGGCCCGATCGTCACACAGCTGCCAGCTGCCGCTGCCACCTGCCGCCGGCAGAAGGCCGATGCAGCGATGCTCCGGGTTCGACCCGACCGGGACGAAGGCATAGAGGATTCCCTTGCCGTCGCCCGTCCATGTCGGCCAGTAGTCCTGGTTGGCATTGAAGGTCAGCCGGATATCGGCGCCGGTTCCTGAGGGTCCCACCAGCGGAACGGTTGGGTCAGTGAGGTCGGTATGCGCGCAGCCAACCAATGACAGTGCAGCGGCAGCTACGGTGAGGCAGCGTCTGTTCATCGAGGCACCGTTCTGGTGTGGGGCGCAGGCTGGACTAGCAAAGATACGCGTTTCGGCTCATTTCAAAGATACGCGTTTGGGATCATTTAACGATTCCCGGGAAGAGGTGCAAGTCGCCTGGTGCGCTCCCCTGGAACGTTTGCAAATGGCCCCATATGCCACCAATCTGTAAGACGACATCACCAGTCAACGGCGATACCGCGAGCGACGAAATCACCCCATCGATGGTCAGGAGCGGGCTGGCGACACCGGTCGCCAGCGACATCAAACGCAATTCGCGGGTGCCGCCGCGCAGCGATGGGTACACCGGAGTAGTGACCGCTGTCAGTACCACCGAGTCGGTCGCGGCGACGCACATGGTGCGCACGCACCCGATCCCGAGCACCTGATAGCCCGGGCGAAGCGGTGAGGGGGCGTAGCCGATATTCGTCACCGCGCCACCGCCGATCGGAACCTTGTAGAGGTTACCGCTATTGCGCTGGGTGAAAACGATTGACGCACCATCCTCGGCCAGTGAGTAACCGGTTGCGCCAAGGGTGCCGTCGACCACAGTGAGCACGACGTTTCCTGCGGCAATGGTCCCGACAACGACCTCGCCGGCATCCGCCGGCGCACCACCGGTTGAGAACACGGTGTCGTTTGCGAGGCACGCAGGTGATCCGCCGCTGGCACAGTGAGGAAAGATGGCAAAGTATTGTCCCAGCGCGATGAAGCGGTTGGGTGCTGTCCATTGCAACTGGCTCAACCACGACACCGCCGTGCCAGCGATGTTGACCGGCAAAGTGAGCAGCGCAGTTCGCTTGAACGGATGTGCCGAATCTGCGAGCCACAGCGTGATCTCTTGCGGCGCGGCGTTCGCCGCAGACGGCGTTCCCGCAATGAATCGCGACACCGCTTCGGCATAGATCAGTCGCCCATCGGCGCCGAGTGCAAATCCGGTAAAGCTGCTGACGCTATCGTCGTACGCCACGCCGCGGTGGCACATTTCCCAGGTGCGGGTGCCACCTTCAGGTCGCAAGAGCCCGACACAACGATGCCGCTGGGCGAAGGGATCGACGTAGGCGTAGAGGATACCGCTGCCGTCTTCAGTGAACGACGGCCAATAGTCGTCGCCGGCATTCAACGTCAGACGTACGTCGGCGCCGCTCGGCAGAGGGCCGACGACCGGTGGGAGGTAGCTGAACGAATCGCTGTGGGTGCAGGCCGCGCTCAGGAGCAGCAGCCCTCGCCGCCATGTCCATTTCAGCATGCGACGGAAGGTACCGCCCCGCCAATCAGCTGAACATACCTACCTTGGCGGGGCGGTCGAATCCGGGGAAAATCTGGGAGATATTGGCCGGCCCGAGGTGACCCTGAAGCACCTCGCTGAAAACCGAGCGGAAGTCGGTGGTCACGGCAAGATCGCGCCCCTCGTATCGTTGTTCTGGCGCCAAGCCCGGCCACTTGCCGTACACCTTGCCACCCTGGACGTTGCCGCCCATGATCATCATGGCAGTACCGTGTCCATGGTCGGTACCACTGGTTCCGTTCTCCTTCACCGTTCGGCCAAACTCGCTCATCGTGATCACCACGACATCGCGCATCCGCTCGCCGAGGTCGGTGGTGAACGCACCGAGCGCGCCGGCGAGATCATCCAGTCGTCCGGCGAGCTGACCCTGGTCGGCGCCCTGGTTGACGTGTGTGTCCCAGCCGCCGACATCGACGAAGGCGATCTCCACGCCGAGGTCTGACTTGATCAGCTGGGCGATCTGCTGCAACGACGTGGCCAGCTTGTTCTTGCCGTAGTTCGCGCCGTTCGCCGGCGCGATCAACGTGGGGTTCGCGGTCTTCAGCATCTTGATCGCTTCAAAGCTCTCCGCCGACGACGATGCGACGAGTCCGGTCGCTGCACCCTGATACAGTTCCTCGAAGGCGCGTGTCAGCTTCTGTTCGCCGCTTGCTTGCGCGGCGCGCATGCCGAAGGTGCGCAGGTCATCGATGGCCAATGCGGGAGCACTCCCGGCCAGCGTGCGTGGCAGCTGCGGACCGAATGCCACCGCGCGGAACGGTGTGCTGCTGTGCTCCTCAGGGTGATTGCAATAGCGATTGGCCCAGCCGCTCGGCGTGCTCTTGACATCCGGCGTGCCGGACTCCATGTAATCCTGTGCGTCGAAGTGCGAGCGCGTGGTTGAGGGTGAACCCACCGCGTGCACGATCGCGAGCGAGTGCTGGTCCCAGAGCGGCTTGAGCGGCGCGAGTCTCGGATGCAGGCCGAACATGCCGTCGAGCGGGATCAGTTGCTCCTTCGGCAATGCAATCCGTTGCCGCTCCTGCCAGTACCACGGATCGCCAACCGGGACGATCATCGAGAGGCCGTCCACGGCGCCTCGCTGGAAAAGGCAGACCAGCGTCTTCTTGCCGGCGACGGCGCCACGTGCAGACGTCAGGGCGTACGCTGCGCGATCAAGGAATATCGGGTCGGCGCCGAGGGAGACGAGCGCGAGCCCGCCGGCCTTCATGAATGCGCGTCGGTTAATTGTCATGGTGGTACCCTCCCTATTGCCTTTGGAACTCAGGTCCGCCGATGGCGAACCCCACCGCCAACGCGCGGGCCATGCGCGGATCGGGCACGTCGGCAATCTCCTTCAGGATTGTCTGTCGAGTCTGGCTCGACATCAGGCCGCCGAGCACCGCCGTGTTGATGGCTTCGACGAGCACCGCGTGATCGTCAGTGAGCGGCACCACGTTGTCGAGATTGACGGTGGCGCCGGGCATCCGACCGCTGGCGAGTTGCACGGCGAAATTCATTCGGGCCAGCAACGCGCCGCTGTTCACCCAGTCCTGTTGGCGTTCGCCGTAACCATCCGGTGTCGCGTGCTGGAAGAGCGGTTCGCCGAGCTGGGCCACCCGCTGCGCCAATCGGGGCGTGGAGTCGGGGGTGGCACCAACAGCGCGCAGCGCACTGGCGACAAACTCCAGCGGCGTCTTGACCTTCCCCTGCACATTCGCTGCCGCCCAGAAGTCGGGAGAGTGCAGGATGGCGCGCACCACTTCGCGGATGTCGCCGTTGCTCTTCTTCCACGCGTGCACCGCATCATCGATGCAGCCATCGGGTGCGACGTCATTGACGAAACGGGCGCAGAGCTGCGCGCTCACGTGATGCATCGTCGCCGGTTCGCTCGCCAGCATCTTGAGCAGGCGCATGCCTTCGTCTTCCGCGTGGGCGCCGTCAAACTTCTGCCCGAGAACAATCTTCGGCAGGTTGTCGTGCACCGGATCGCGAAATGTGTACGACGCATTGCGGCGATCGATCGTCCAGCCGGTGAGGATGCGCGCAACGGCGATGACGTCCTGCTGCGTGTAGCCGCCATCGACGCCGAGCGTATGCAGCTCCATCAACTCGCGCGCGTAATTCTCGTTCAATCCCTTCGGTGCGCGAGCCTTTGCTTGCTGCTGCGCAGTGGGGCTCATCGGATCGATACCATTGGGCGGAAAGACGCCGGCACGCGGATTCGGGAAAATGCCGCGACCGCCACGGCCAGCGCGTCCCGCGGCAAGGATCACATCCGATCCGTCAGCGACGCTCTCAGCGTTGTCCAGATAGAAGAGCATGGCCGGGCTCTTCGCCGTCGCGATCAGCAGGTCGTCGAACCGACCGAGGGCGTGGCCGCGAATCGTCTTCTCGAGATAATCCGCGAAGTAGGCGCGGTCCTGTCCCTTGTTGATGAAGACATTGAAGTGATTCGTCCAGAAGTCCGCCAGAATTTCATCAAGTTGGTGATCGGACTCCACCGCACGCGCCATGGTGACGGTCTGCAGCTGCCCGATCATCGCTTGCAACGAGCGCCGATCGCCTTGCTGTTCCATGCGAAGTTGGTCGAGCAGTTTCTGGCGGGTGGTTGAGTCGCCGACCGCCTGGGCTTTCTGGTTCTTCGCCTGGTTGTTCTGCAGCATCTGCTGCATCTCAAGCCGGGACACCTGTAACACGTCGAACGAACGTTCCAAATCGGAAAGGGCGGGGTCGTGTACGTCGTTGAAGCCGAGCTGCCGATCAACCCACTTGAGCACTCCCTCGTGGGCGATCGCGTCGATTTGCCCGGGTGCCGCGCCGTAGGCGAGCCGATTGAGTACGTGGCGAGCTGAATCGATCGCTGTCATGGGGACCTGGGCCGGGGCTGATGCTGCCAAGCTGAGTCCGAGGCCGAGGACCGGGATAAGTCGTCGCATGGTCATGTCCAGATGACGTGGATTCGGCCTGAGGGTTAAGGCCGTGGGTACGAAAAACCCGAAGTTGGGGCTATTCTTGTGCCTCGTTATCAACCGATCGCCTGATAGTCGGATGGGGCTCACGATGAGTTCCCATCACAGGGAGACCTTGGCATTGATCGTAGCACGACGGCACCTGTTCCGCTCCCGTTGGACCCTGGCGTGCCTCGCCGGGGTTCTCTACGCCTGTGCCCCGCTGGGGATGACGCTCCCGACCGATGAACTCAATCCGCCGCAGCCCGATGGCGGGCGCATCAAGGCGGATCTGGGGTGGCTCACCTCTGACCGAAACGAGTCTGGCACCGGGGCGCCAACCGGACAGCTGTCCATCGCTATTGTGCGCACCAATGGCCGGCCGCTGTTGCAGCAGGTCCGTCATTATATGGTCGGTGAAGAGATGTATGGCGATTCGATCCTGCTTGACCGGACGACGATGAAGCCGGTGGTCACCTATCGCTGGACTCCCGCCGGCACGTACATCGCCCGGTACAATCATCGGCAGATTGAACGGACGTTTGTACCGTTGCGCGGCACGCCGAGCTCATCCAGTGAGACGCTCGATGTCGAGCCGTTCTCGTGGCTTGGCATGGAACTGCTCGTGGCGTCGTTGCCGCTCAGCGCGGGATACCCTGGTGTCATCCCGGTTGCCGTCGACACGGCAACGCGTGGATGGGGCTACATGAAGTTCACCGTGCACAGCGAGCAACAGCTGCAGGAACGGCGGGATCAGAAAGGATTCGACGTCTGGATTGTCGATTGCGACAACGGACCGGGTTCTGCTGGGCTCGAGCGGACGCGACTCTGGATCAAGGTCGACGGGCGATCAGTGCGCCGAATCGAGCACATCGATGCCGACAATACCGTGCTCGGCATGTTGCGCCGCACCCTGCTGCCAATGCCCACGCCAAAGCGCGGGGAATAGTCCTCCGGCTCAGTTGCATCGACCGCCGGCGGCACCGCCCCGTCCGCCGCCAGCACCTCGTCCCGCCGCGGGAGCGGCCACGCCGCCCTCTACTCCGCGCCCGGCTGGGACTACGACGGGCTCATCGCGCGGCCAGACGTTGTCCTTCGTCGCGCAATCGGGGAACCGACGCATGGGATCGAGCGTGATCTTCTCGATCTTGCGCGTGCCAAATGTGAGCGTCGCATCGAAGTCGCGCTTGCCGCCAAACCAGACATCGACCGGCCACGTCACCATTGCGGTCACGCTGTCGGTCATCTTGCTGTTTGCCATCGGCATGATCTTGGGGCCGGTCGGTGCGAATTGCACCTGCAGCACGACAGGCGACGGCATCTGGCCGGCCTGGTGCACTGTGACCGTTGTCTTCGCGCCAACCGTCTTGGCCGCCGTGATCGATCCTTCAACAGCGTCGGTCTGAAAGAGCCACGCATTCCAGAACCACGAAAGATCCTGCTTCAGCTCGTGATCCATGATGAACATGTAGTCCCACGGCGACGGGTGCTTGAAGCGCCATGCTTTCGCGAACTCGCTCTGCGCGTGCCACACCGCTGAATCGCCGACGATGCCGCCGAGCATGGAGAGCATGAGCGGTGTCTTGCTATAGGCCTGAAAACTGTAGCCCGGACCGCCGTAGTTGGCGTCCCACATCAACGGGCCTTCGGTCTCGCTACCGCTGGTGCGTCCGTATGACTGTCCCTGACCGTTGAGGTTTGGCGCCTGATGTCGCGCGTCCGCTCCCGACAGGATGTTCATGTATTGGTTGAACCCCTCATCCATCCAGCCGTACCACGTTTCGTT
>JANYCP010000061.1 GCA_025360265.1 Gemmatimonadota bacterium | reverse complement strand
GCCCGCGCATACCAATGGCCGCACTCATACTCGTCGAACGGATTGCGCACCCGCCCGTCGTAGCGATCGCGACAGACTCGCACGATTTGCAGTCCCTCCGCGACCTTGCCCATCAGGATCAGGTGTGACGCCACCTGATATTCAATGCCTGTCCACACTTCATTGGAATAGGGGAACGGCAGTGCCAGTGCGCCACCCTTCGGCCAGCTGCAAAGAAGGAGTCCGCCTTCGCTGCCCACCGCGTAGCTTGGTCGCTGCGGGTTGGCGTGCGCCGAGAGATTGGTCTTCAGGTTGTAGCGATGCACCGACGACAGGTGGCTCGTCACCTTGGTTGGATCGAGCACCTGGCCCACGCCACAGACAAGGGACATCCACGCGCCGAGGACGCCGTCGGACAGGCAGCCGCTGCCGTACTGATACTTGGGGCCTTCCTTGTCGAACAGCGCGCGCGCTTCCGGTGAATACGATTTCAGCCCATAGACATCATTCTTCGGGTCGACATTACTGGCGCGCAGTGTCTTCCACTCCACTTTCTGGATGAAAAACTCGCCGTTGAACAATTCCGCATTGGCACGGGTGGTACCCGCCGCGAGCAATGCGGCATAGCCCGACACATCATCATGGAGGGCCGTGCCCATCAGGACTGCCGCTTGCAGCGCGCCGAGATAGAAGGACGTGACCATTCCATCAGGGCCCCAGAACTCGATGTCGTAGGTGTTGTGGTGCGGCTCTTCCACCCATCCCTTGTGATCCGGATCCCACGTGGTGATACCGTAGTCGAGCGACGCGCGCACCTTGGGCCATATCGCCCGCAACCAGGCGGTATCGCCGCTGATGCGCCATTCGCGGTGCACCTTCATGACGCCGCCGAGTTGTCCGTCGGACGCGGCGTGGAAGTTGTGTACCAGGGGTCGGATCGGCAGCGCCGAGCGGAACTGCTGGTGGCCGCGTTCATCCTGCGACGGACCGAACTCGGTTTCGCGCAATGTGCGTTCGAGGGCGGGGAAGAGGTGGGGCACGGCCTGCGCATAGTTCCAGACGTGGGTGCAGGTGCCGCCGCAGCACCCGTTGTTGTCGGCGTTCCCTTCGTACGCCCAGAAGCGTCCATCCGATTGGCGGAGGACGGTGGGAGACTTGAGGATGCCGAGATTGGCGGAGACCGCGTCGGTCACTTCGGGTGGCAGCGTCGTGTCATAGAAGCATCGCGAAAAGTTTTCGCTGCGAGCCCGCAGGTCGCGATACTGTTCGCGCCAGTGCGTGTTGACTGCGTCGATGTCGGCAAAGCGCCCGGCGAACCAAGGACTGTAGAACCTTTCGTCCGCAGACGGGGTCGGTGCCCCTGCTGGATCGGCCCCTTCTCGCAGGTTGGTGTACGGGGCGAACCATGCCAGTCTCGCGATGATCGTCTTGCTGGCGCCGGCAGCGAGCTCGAACGGGACGAACAGCGTGGCGCCGGGAGACGGCTCACCCTCCGTGATCGGCGGCCGCGAGAACGCCGTCGCGGCTTCGACCTCCTTCCACGCCATCGTGAGCGGATCGTACCAGCCTCCGCGGAACCAGGCGTGATTGACCTGCACGGCGTGGTCGTCGACGGTGATCGACATCGCGGCATTGCGCCAGCGCTCTTCCGGTTTCGCCGGGCCCGACCAGATTGTGAATCCGTCTGGCGCCGCCCGCACACCACGCTTGTCGTTGCCATCGAGCGGCAGGAAGTTGCGGGTGTTGAATGAAAAGACCGCCTTCACCGCGTGACGTGATGTGTTGGTGAATCGATATTCGAGTCCGGCGACCGGGTACGATGAACTGTCTGCATCGCCCGGCGTGAATGGACTCCAGCCGGTGAGCTGGACCGCTAACGGCATTGTCGGATCAGTGAGCGAGATCGTCGAAAACGGAAATCGCACCTTGCAGCTGGCGTGGCTGAAGCGCGGCAGGCCGAGTGAGCCGCCGAGTCCTTGGGCCGCATTGCGGGCGCCGAAAACTTTCCATCCGGGCACTGGTCCTTCGAGTACGCGCGCGAGCGGCTTCGGCCCAGCGATCCCGATGGCAGCGAACATTCCCGGTTCATTGAAGACGTCAGCGTGATTCCGGATCGAGACTTCCGACAGGGCGCCGGTTCCTTCGAGGCAGATCATTCCGGTGCCGAAGCCGCCGAGCGGAAAGCCGACGCGGTTGAGACGTGGTCCGCTGTAGGTGCCATCGTATGGCGTATGTGGTAGCGCGGTGCCTTGCGGCCCCGCCGCTTCTTCGGCAAGGGCGTCGGTGAGCGGAATGGCGACGGCGCCAACAGCACCGAGCGCGGTGGCGGAGCGCTTGACGAATTCGCGGCGATTGGGCATGACATCAAGTCTGCAGTGCCGGCGCGCGGCGGGCTAGTGCGGGGACAGTCAGGCGGCGGGGTGGGAGGCTCTCGCAGCGAGGATCGGATGGCGCGTGACCGGGGGATCCGTTCGGCCGCCCGACGCCCAACTGCGTCGTAAGTGCAGCCGAACGGACCCCCGCTCATGCGACATCCACGGAGCGAGAGAGCCCCTCACCCCTCGCCCCGCGTTCACCCACCCGCTAAAGCAGCCCCCGCTCCCTCAACAACCTCGGCAGATCCGCCACCGAACCAATCAACGCATCGTTCGGATGCTGCATCATCGAATCAAGATCGT
>JANYCP010000042.1 GCA_025360265.1 Gemmatimonadota bacterium | reverse complement strand
GCGGTGAAGACCCAGCGACGATTTGGCGTGTGCGAGACGAACCGATATGGCCCGTTGCCCACCGGCGACTGATTCCACGCCGCGGTGCGCAGCGAGGCGTGCGGCACCTTGCCGAGCAGGTGCGCCGGCAGAATCGCCAGGTCGGTGAACACGTCGGGGATTGTGGTCTGCTTATGGGAGAATGCGATTGTCACGGTTGAATCGTCGGGAGCCGTCACGCCAATGACGTCGGTCAGGTCGGATTCGCGTGGATATCCTGTGGCCGGGTCGCGCGCCGCATCGATGGTCCACGCGACGTCGCCTGCGGTGGTCGGTGCGCTATCGTGCCAGTGCACCGCGTTCGTCAGGTAAAAGGTGACCGTCATCGAATCCGCCGACCAAGTCCATCGCCGGGCGAGATATGGCGCGACCCGTATTGATGAATCGTACTGGACCAGGGTGGTCAGGAGCACGTATCGCTGAACCTGCCGTGCCAGCGGATGCACCGTGAGCAGCGGGTTAATGCTCTGCAGGTCTGCGCCAGAGGCGAACACAATCGTGTTTCCCCGATCGGTGGCGAGCCGGGCGCAGGCAGATACGAGCAAGAAAAGGAGGGGGCCGAGGCGACGAATCACACTCAAGTCTACATTCTTCCTATGCCCAAGGGCTTGGTCCTCGGTCTGGTTCGCGCGATCGTCGTGATCTTCGGCGTGGTTACCCTCACCTTTGTGCTGCTGCACCTGGCGCCTGGTGATCCGGTGCAACGTCTCCTGGGGCCCTCGGCCACTCCGGCGCAGGTTGATGCGCTTCGGCACAGCGTCGGCCTTGATCGATCAATCCCGGCACAGTTCGTCACGTGGATCGGACGGGCGCTCACTGGTGACTTCGGGACGAGCATTGCGACCGGACGCAGCGTCAGCGGCTCGCTTGCGCAGGCCTGGCCCGCCACCGCGGCCCTTGTCGTGCTCTCGCTCTTCCTGACGTATCTCTTCGGCCTTGCCCTCGGTGCGTATCAGGCCAACACAAGAAGCCGCGGTGCGGACGGCCTCGTCACTATAGGAACGGTGACACTGAACGCGATGCCGGGATACTGGCTTGGCTTGGTTCTCGTGATGGTGTTCACCTATCACTACCGCCTGCTGCCAGCGTTTGGCGCCAGCGGACTCGACAGCGACTTCCTCACCCCAGCGGGAAAGGCCATCGACTATCTGCGGCATCTTGTATTGCCGTTGCTCACGCTGACCCTGATCGGCGTCGGAGGCATCGCGCGCTTCGCGCGCGCTGCGATGCGCGAGGTGCGGGATGCACCGTACCTGACCGTTGCGCGCGCCAAGGGCCTTGGCCCGCTGCGAACGGTGTTTCGTCATCAATTCCGAAACGCGTTGGTGCCGATCGTCACGCTGCTCGGTCTTTCGTTACCGGCGCTCTTCTCCGGCACCGTATTTGTTGAAGCAGTCTTTGCATGGCCGGGTGTTGGTCAGCTGATGGTGCAGGGGGTGCAGGCTCGTGATTATCCCGTCGTCCTCGCGGCCGCGACGGTAAGCGCTGTTCTGGTTGTCGTCGGGAATCTTCTCGCCGACGCCCTTGTTGGCATAGTCGATCCACGTTCTCGTGTGGCGCATGACAGTCACTGACCGTGACCCGGCGCGCTGGACGCTTGCCGCCCGCATCGGCCTCGGTGTGCTCGTGTCCGTGGTGCTGCTCGCCATTGTCGCTCCGTTGCTCGCACCGATCACGACCACCCAGGATGTGGTGGCCACGAGATTTCTGGCGCCGCTCACGCGAGACCTGCACGATACACTCCACCTATTGGGTACCGACCGGCTCGGACGCGATGTCTTCTCGCGATTGCTCTTCGGTGCCCGAATCTCGCTGGCAGTGGGCGCGCTCACGATGGTTCTGTCGCTGGTGCTCGGTGTCGCCATCGGCGCCGGTGCCGCGTTCGCACCGCCACGAGTCTCGACCCTCCTGCTCGGACTGACCGATTTCGCGCTCGGCGTGCCAAGAGTCGTGCTCCTCTTGCTGTTGGCGGCATTGTGGCCACCGAGCGCGGTGCAAGTGATCCTGGTGCTGGGAGCGACGGGTTGGATGCCGATCGCCAGACTGGTGTACTCCGAGACAAGATCTCAACTCGGACGGCCGTACGTCGACGGTGCATTTGCCCTGGGTGCCGACCGTCTGCGGATTCTGTTTCGACACATTGTGCCGCATGCCGCGCCACCAATCCTCGCCGCCGCCACGCTGGGGGTGGGCAACGCGATTACGCTGGAAGCGGGCCTCTCATTTCTGGGATTGGGCGTGCAACCGCCGGCTGCATCCTGGGGGTCGTTGATCGCGTCGGGACGCGACACCGTCGTCAATGCGCCATGGGTTGGCCTCGCGCCAGGGATCGCGTTGGTTCTGGTAGTGGTGAGCTGTACGTTGATTGCTGACGGAGTACAGGAGCGAACATGACCACAGATTCCCGCCGCCTCGAGCGGGTGCCCGTTGAAATCCTTGAACCACCCGAGGCGCTCGCGAGTACCGTCGCGAAGCACATCGCCGATCTGGTGAGTGCACGCGCCGCGGTGGGACAACCGTGTGTCCTCGGCCTCGCAACCGGATCGACGCCGGTCGGCGTGTATCGGGAACTCGTGCGACTCCACCGTGAAGCGGGACTCTCATTTCGCGGGGTCGAGACGTTCAATCTTGACGAGTACTGGCCGATGGACCCCACGTCGATCCATTCGTATCGCCGGTTCATGCAGGAAAACCTCTTCGAGCTGATCGATATCGATCCATCTCGCACCCACGTGCCTCCTGGCGATGTCGCGGCCGGCGGTGTCGATGCCGCGTGCGCCGCGTACGAGTCGGCGATCCGGGCCGCGGGTGGCATCGACCTGCAATTGCTCGGCGTCGGTAAGAGCGGGCACATCGGGTTCAACGAGCCGGGCTCCGGGGCAGACTCGCGGACCAGACTCATTCGGCTCGACCCAATGACGCGCCGTGACGCAGCGGCGGACTTCTTTGGCGAACAGAACGTGCCGAGACAGGCGATCACGATGGGTGTCGCGACAATTCTGGAGGCTCGCGAGCTCTGCCTGCTTGCGACCGGTGAGCACAAGAGCGGGATCGTCCGCCGGGCGGTCGAAGGGGAAGTGGATCACGCGGTGGCAGCGACGTTCTTGCAACGCCACGCCAATGCAACGGTGTATTGCGATGCCGCGGCTGCTGTCGACTTGACACGTGTTGCGACGCCGTGGCTTGTGGACGAGGTCGGGTGGACTGCTCAGCTCGAGGTGCGGGCGGTGGTCTGGTTGTCGCAAAAAGTCGGCAAGGCGATCCTGAAACTCACCGAGCGTGACTACGGCATGCACCACCTCGGCTCGTTGCTGTCGCGGCATGGACAGGCCGGCGTGGTAAATGGACTGGTGTTCAATTCTCTCAGTGGCAGAATCCGTGGACGATCCAAGCTGCCGAAGAACAAGAAGGTCATTTGCTTCTCACCCCACCCAGACGATGATGTGATTTCCGCTGGCGGGATCATCAGGAAGCTGCACCTGAATGGAAACGACGTGCAGGTGGCGTACATGACTGCCGGTAGCATCGCCGTGTTCGATCACGATGTATTGCGCTACGTCGACGTGCTGGAGCGCCTGGCCGCCAATCAACTTCTTGAGCTGCCTCGCGTGAAGGCGCTTGGTGACAAGGTACGCAAGTTCCTTGCGGCGAAAGCACCGGATGATGTGGATCTCGTCGAGGTGCAGTCGATCAAGCGCATCATCCGCGAAGCTGAAGCAGTGAGCGGCATTGAGACGCTGGGGCTCAGGCGTGAGAACGCACACTTTCTCGATCTGCCATTCTATCGAACGGGCCGGGTCAGGAAGGATCCGGTGGGTCCGGCCGACGTGGCCGTGGTTCGCGCGCTGCTCGAATCAGCGCGACCGGATCTGCTGCTCGTGGCGGGCGATCTGTCCGATCCGCACGGTACGCACCGGCTCTGCAAGGACGCCATTGATGTGGCGCTGGCCGAGCTGTTCCCTGCGGGTGCGACCGGCCCGGAAGTGTGGCTCTACCGCGGCGCGTGGCAGGAGTGGCCGATTACGGAGGCGACCTGGCTGGTGCCGCTGGAGCAGGAAGAGCTGCGGCTCAAGATCCAGGCGATTTTCAAG
>JANYCP010000038.1 GCA_025360265.1 Gemmatimonadota bacterium | reverse complement strand
TCATCAATGTCCTTCTTGTATGCGACGCCGACGACGAGCACGCTGGCACCCTTGATCGCCTTGCCGATATCGTTGAGCGACTCCATCAGCTTGCGCACCCAGAACATCGGCATTTCGCTGTTGATTTCGCCAGCGAGATCGATGAACCGCGTCTTGTAGTTGAGCCCGCGCATCTTCCACGCGAGGTAGTGCGGGTCGATCGGGATACAATGGCCGCCAAGACCTGGGCCCGGCAGGAATTTCATGAACCCAAACGGCTTCGTGGCCGCCGCATCGATGACCTCCCACACGTCGACACCGAGCTTGTCACAGACAATCGCCATTTCATTGACGAGGCCGATGTTGACGCTGCGAAAGGTGTTCTCCAGGAGCTTGACAAGCTCGGCCGCTTCGGTGGTGCTCACCGGAACCAGCGTGTCGATGGCCGGGGCGTACATCGCACATGCGACGCGAATGCAATCCGGCGTGATGCCGCCAACAACCTTCGGCGTATTCTTGGTGCCGTAGTGCGGATTGCCCGGATCCACTCGCTCGGGCGAAAACGCCAGGAAGAAATCCTCGCCGACCGTGAGGCCAGTGCTTTCCAGCGCGGGCAGCATGATCTCCCGCGTCGTGCCCGGATAGGTGGTGCTCTCCAGGATGATGACCTGCCCGCGTCGCAACGTCGCCTTGATGGAATCGGTGGCCGCGACAATGAACGAGACGTCGGGGTCCTTGTGCTTCGACAGCGGCGTCGGCACGCAAATCGAGATGGTGTCGGCTTCTGCCAACCGGGAGGCATCGATGGTCGCCTCGAACAGGCCGGACGCCCGCATTTCTGCGACTTCAGCGTCCGACACATCCTTGATGTGCGATCGGCCAGCGTTCAGTCCGTCAGCCACGCGAGCCTGGACGTCATATCCCAGCACATGGAATCCGGCGCGGACCAGTTCGACCGCCAGCGGCAACCCGACGTAGCCGAGGCCAACGATGCCGAACGTGATCTCGCGTTTCGTCGCACGAGCGATCAATTCATCTGCAAGACTCATTCGCTTCGCTCCGCATTCATTGGTGTCATGGGTTGGGTCCTTAGTACTGCAGCGGCAGGGCGACCTGTCGTCCGTCCCGTGCCGCGAGGTAGGTGGCGATCAGCAACTCGAGGGAATGCAACCCCTCGCGGCCGTCAGTATCGGGCAGTGCGGTGCCGCGCAGCACCGCAAAGACATTCTCGTAGTAACCACGGTGCCCATGGCCGTA
This sequence comes from Gemmatimonadota bacterium, assembly GCA_025360265.1. GTDB lineage: Bacteria > Gemmatimonadota > Gemmatimonadetes > Gemmatimonadales > GWC2-71-9 > Palsa-1233. The sequence goes on along the minus strand of JANYCP010000038.1, from coordinate 15,288 downwards.
CACTGACGTCGCCGCATAACTCGCGTCGGCCACCTTCGCATCATCAGGATCCGGCGTGGCAAACTCCCAATGCTCGATCGTATTGACCGCGACGCCACCGAGGCGCACGGTCCCATGCTCGCCGAGAATTGTGATGGACCCTTCGAGATTCTTCGGATAGGTCAGCATGGTGACGGCCATGGTGCCCAGAGCACCGTTCCGCCACTTGATGGCCAGCACACCGGTGTCCTCGACCTGAATGTTTCGTGCCAGCGTCGCCGTGTACGCCTGCACACTCTCCACCGGACCAACCAGCCAGTCGAGCAGGTCGACGTAATGGCTCGCCTGATTCATGAAGGCGCCGCCGTCGAATTCCCACGTGCCGCGCCACGACGCGCTGTCGTAGTATGACTGAGGCCGCGACCAGAACACATTCACCGCCACCATATAGATCCGGCCAAACCGGCCGGCTTGAATCGCCTTCTTCAGCAACTGCACCGTCGCGTTGCGGCGGTTCTGTTTCACCACGAACAGATGCACATTCGCCGCATCGCACGCTGCCACCATCGACTTGCCGTCGGCCCATCGGGTCGCCATCGGTTTTTCAGTCACCACATGTCGGCCGGCAGCGGCACACTGCATTGCCTCGCTCGCATGAAGTCCGCTCGGCGTTGCGAGCACGACCACGTCTGCATCGGATCCGGCGAGTAATTCCTCCAGCGAAGCGAATCCCTTGGCACCGGTACGGGTTACGGCCGCCGCAAGTGCGGCCGCGTTGACGTCACAGACCGCCACCACTTCGCATTCGCTCTCGTGCGCTTCGAATGCCTCGAAGTGATTCTGCGAAATGCGGCCGCAGCCGACCAGTCCGACACGGATCTTGCGGCCGGTGATTGGCGCGACGTTGGCGTGACCAGGCTGGGGCGACTGCGTCAACGGTAGAACTCCCGAATCACGCCGACCACTTCATCCTGCTGGGCGCGCGTCAGTTCCGGGTACACCGGCAGCGACAACACCTCATCGGCCGCGCGCTCCGTGATCGGCAGTGCACCACGATGGACACCCAGATGGGCAAAGCACGGCTGCAGATGCAACGGCAGCGGGTAATAAATCGCGCAACCAATCCCGCGCGCCTTGAGATGCGCCATCAGTTCATCGCGGCGGCGTGCACGAATCGTGTACTGGTGCCAGATGTGTTCGTTGGCCGCATCGGTGGAAGGCGTCGTCACGCCAGCGACGTCGGCAAGCGCCGTGTTGTAGTGCGCAGCGTGCGAAGCGCGCGAGGCGTTCCACCGTGCGAGGTGGGGCAGCTTCGCCAGGAGGATGGCAGCCTGCAGGGTGTCGAGCCGCGAGTTGAAGCCGACTTCCTCGTGATGATATTGCGTCGCACCGCCGTGAAGTCGGAGCTTGCCCAGCCGGGTGGCGAGGGCATCGTCCTGGATCAGCATCATGCCGCCGTCACCCCACGCACCAATATTCTTGGTGGGAAAGAACGAGAGCGTCGCGACATTTCCCAGCTGCCCAGGCGTGCGCCACTCGCCGCCAACGCGTCGCCGCGCGCCGATCGATTGCGCACCATCTTCGATCACAAAGAGGTTGTGCCGAGCGGCGATCGCCGCAATCTGCTCCATCGCCGCCATCTGACCGAACAGGTGCACCACCACGATCGCGCGGGTGCGCGGCGTGATCGCGGCCTCAATGCCGTCCGGCGAAATATTGAAGGTTGCGGGATCGATGTCGGCGAAGACGGGCGTGCCGCCAGCGTTATGGATCGCGCCGGCAGTCGCGAAAAAGGTGAAGGCCGGTCCGATGACTTCGTCGCCAGCCTTGAGACCCAACGCATGCAGCGGCAAAAGGAGCGCATCAGTGCCGCTAGCGCACGCGACCCCGTGGGCGACCCCGCTGAGGTCCGCGATCCGTCGTTCGAGTTCGGCAACCTCGGCGCCCATGATGAACGCCTGGCGCTCGATGACGGCACGCATCGCCGTATCCAGCTCGTCGCGGATCGACTGATACTGGGCCACCAAGTCGAGCATCGGTACCGGCATGACCTGCCTTGGTAAGGGTCGTAACTACCACAAAGATAACAACTTGGGCGGCATTATTCCGGCCGCAGGCCGCCGTTCAGTTCCCGGTACTTGGTGCCGCAGGCGCTGCAGGTTGCCGCGCCGTCTTTCACCGTCAGCCTCACCCCGCACTGGCAGACCCAGCCGATACGTCGCGCCGGCACCCCCACCATGAGCGCGTAATCGGGCACGTCACTGGTGATGACCGCGCCAGCCCCCACGAACGAGTACCGGCCCAGCGTTGTTCCACAGACTATCGTGGCGTTAGCGCCAATCGACGTGCCGCGGCCGACGAGCGTGCGCTGGTACTCGTGCTTCCTGGACACATGGCTGCGGGGGTTCATCACGTTGGTGAAGACGCAGCTTGGGCCGCAGAAGACGTCATCCTCCAGTTCGACCCCTTCGTAGATCGACACGTTGTTCTGGATCTTGACGTTGTCGCCAAGCTTGGCGCCGGTCATGACGACGACGTTCTGGCCGAGATTGCAGCGCTCGCCGATGACCGCGCCGGGCATCACATGGGAGAAATGCCAGATCTTGGTTCCCTTCCCGATGACCGCCCCGTCGTCGATATAGGCCGATTCGTGGGCGAAATAGTCTGCCATTCATGGGCTCCTTTGCCGGGGCGTAAAGATAGGGGTTTCCGCACACAAACCGTATTCTGACACGGTTGCCCTGTGATCACGACAGCGTGAGGGCGACCCTTCCGGTCGTGCCAGCAGACCCTAACCACTCGTCGCCGCCCGCGGCGATCGAAATCCGGCGCCAGATCGCTAACTTCGGGACCGTGCCTGCATCCTCGCAGCCTCCCCACGAATTCCGGCGCCTGATCCATGCGGCGCGCCGAAGCGAGACCCTGGTCACCGCAGCGTTCACCGTGGCCGTGCTCCTGCTCGCTGTTGGTGCCTGGTCGCTCTATCGCGCGGGCGTGCGTCACCGCATCACGGCCGATGAAGCGTTGATGGATCAGGCGAGTTACCTCTCCGGGGCCATTGGGACGAGCGTCCAGCAACAGGGCGTTTTCGCGGCTCGCACCCTGCTGCATACCTGGAACGCCACGCTCGAGCGGGCCAGACCGTGGCCCTCGACCGACAGCGTGCACCAGGAAGCACTGCGCGAAGCGATTGGGCCCGACATGCCCGACCTGATTCCGAACCGCTTCTTTGCTGGCGACGAAAACGGCTGGCGAACCACCGAAGACACCAGCCGGGCGAGTGACCCCGAGTTGATGAAGCTGCTCGAGCGAAGTCGCGACTCCCTGCCAAAGACCGGCCTCTTCCGCATGTTGGTGATCCCGTACGGCAGCGACACATCGCTGGTGTTTGTGATGGCGGCCGCGCAGCCGCGTCCTGGCCTCGTCTGGTATGGATTCGACACGCCCCTGCGAGAATTCCGGGACAAGATCATCAAGGTGCGGATTGCGTACCTGGCATCGAGTTTTCGCACGCTGCGCGATTCGCTCAAGCAGCGTTCCACTCCCGCCGACAGCATCCCGCCGCTCGCCATTTCGATCGAGTCGATGGATCACCACTCGCTGTATGCGACGGCGGTCAAACCGCATCGCCCCTGGATTGGCAGTCGCTGGATCAGCGGCGGTCTCGCCGCCGAAATCACGGTGAGTGTCGAGGACGCCGCCGTACCGGTGCTCATGTCGGGCGGCTACCCGGCCGACCCAACCGGGAAGATTGTCGCCGCGTTCGCGTTCGGTGTGCTCCTGCTCGGTGTCGGGGCACGCCTCTCATTGCGCACCCTCGCCCTCTCTCGCCAACGCGAAGAGTTCACCTCGAGCGTGTCTCACGAACTGCGTACCCCGCTCACCAATATTCAGCTCTTCGCAGAGACACTCCTCCTCGATCGCGCGCGCACGCCAGATGAACAACGCGGCGCACTTGAGACGATCACGCGCGAAACGCGCCGCCTGGTGCACATGGTGGAAAACGTCCTGGCGCTTTCCCGCGTCGGCCGACCCGCGGTCACGCTGGTGCGCCGGTCGGAACGCATCGATCACATGGTCCGGGACGTCCTGGCCTCGTTCGACCCGTTGCTGCGCAGCCACGACATCAGTGTTGATGTCAGTTATGACGGCGACGACCGCGCCTTCGTGGATGGCGACGCCGTGCGACGCATCCTGGTCAACCTCCTCGACAACGCAGTTCGCTACGGACCGGAAGCGCAAACCCTCCGGGTCAGCGCGATCAATCGCGATCATCGACTGCAACTCAGCGTCGAGGACGAAGGGCCGGGGGTACCGCTCGCGGATCGTGATCGTGTCTGGCAACCGTTCGAGCGCGGCGCGGACAACGCCGATAGCGGCACCGGCATCGGTCTCGCCGTGGTGCGTCAGCTCGTGACACTTCATGGCGGCAACGCCCGTATCGAAGACGGGAGGAAAGGGGCCCGGTTTGTCGTGATCCTTCCCTGCCCCGAGCCATCCCCCGAGGAGTCGGCATGACGCGACGTATCCTGATCGTCGAGGACAACGCGACGATCGCCGAAGGAATCCGGATGAATCTCGCGCTCGAGGGCTACTCGGTAGAGGTGGCGCTGTCGGGCGAACGGGGACTGACACAGGCCAGACGCTGGGATCCGGAATTGCTCATTCTCGACCTGATGCTTCCCGGGCTCGACGGCTACAGCGTGTTGCGAACCCTTCGCGAAGAAGGCCGAGATGTTCCGGTGTTGATTCTTTCCGCGCGCGGCGCCGAGACGGACCGGCTGCGCGGCTCCCGTCGCGGCGCCGACGACTACGTGGTCAAGCCGTTCTCGCTGCCGGAGTTGCTCGCTCGGGTCGCAGTGATGTTGCGCCGGAACACACCCGACGAGAAAGCTGCCACACCCCGCACCTGGACCTTTGGCAACGTCACTGTCGATGCCGGATCGCGCGAGGTGCTGCGCGACGGCACCATCACGCTGTTGCGACCGAAGGAGTTCGACTTGCTGTTGGCGTTGCTGCGGCGCGACGGACGTGTGGCAACGCGCGCCGAATTGCTCGATGAAGTGTGGCGCTACGAAGCCGACGTCGTGTCGCGCACCGTTGACGTGCATATTCTGGAATTGCGCCGCAAGTTGGAAGCGGACCCCGCGTCGCCGGCGCATGTGCTCACCGTGAGGAAGACCGGGTATCGCCTGGTGCGCGAGCCTAGGTCGACAACCGAATAGTCTCCCCGTCTGCACCAATCAGCTTCACCTCGGGTTCCAGCGTCACACCCCATTGATCGTGCACTCGACTACGCACGGATCGCATGAGCTCCAAGACGTCGCCCGCCGTTGCATCCGCCACGTTTAGGAAATAATTCGCGTGCATCAGCGACACCTCGGCGCCCCCGATTCGCAACCCCTTAAGGCCGGTGGCCTCGATGAACTGGCCACTGGTGCGCGGCAAGGCAGGATCACGGTCCCGAGCGAGCTCGGGATTCTTGAAGACCGAACCGCAGCACGGCTGATTGAATGGCGTGCCTTCCTTGCGCCACTTGTACAGTGATTCGGTTTCCTCTTCGAGTCGCGCCGATTCCTCCTGGCGCAGGACGACGGTCGTGCCGACGACCACCACGTGTCCGAGATTGCTTCGACGGTAACTGAAGCCGACGTCCGCGGCCGCAACCTCCCGATCGTTTCCCAGGGCGTCGACGGTATGCACCGACTGCACTACGTCGCGCCATTCAGCCCCGTGACACCCGGCGTTCATCACCACGCCACCACCGACACTCCCTGGCACACCAACCATCTTGTGCAGTCCGCCCCATCCTGCCGCTGCGGTGCGCTTGGCCACGAGCGGTGCAGGCGCGCCAGCACCGAGGATCCATTCGTCGCCGCGCCCGGTGATCTGGTCGAGCCCCCGGCCGAGCCGGATCACCAACGCGTCCAGCCCGGCATCGGGAAAGAGCAGGTTGGATCCAAGTCCCAGAGCGAACCATGGCACAGCAGCCGCCGCCGCATGACGCACTGCACCCGCAACATCCTCGGCATGCGCCGGCGTGAGTACGGTGGCTGGCCCGCCGATCCGGTAGGTCGAGCAGCGCGCCAGCGATTCGAGTTCCTTCACGTCGCCGCGAACCTTCAATCGCAAGGCCGCGGCGAAGCTCGCGTCGCGCGCGGTGTGCATGGTCAAGTGTGCGCGGCCTTCGCCAGCGCATGCCACTCCTGCAGCGAGCACACCTCGAGCGCGCGACTCTTCATCGCAATGATGGCGTCGCATGCCGCCGATGCAGCCGACATGGTTGTGGTATACGGCACACCATGTTGCAGTGCCGCGCGACGCATGGTGTAGTCGTCCTGTTGCGTCAGCTTCCCCAGCGGCGTATTGACGAGCAGCTGCACCTGGCCGGACAACAGCATGTCGACCACGTTTGGTCGACCTTCGTAGACCTTGAGGACCGCTTCGGCTGGAACACCGCGCGCGCGCAGGTATCGTTGGGTACCGGACGTCGCGAGGATCTTGAATCCGAGTTCGTGAAAACGTCGCGCGATCGGCACAACCGTGGGCTTGTCGTGATCGTTGACCGTGACGAACACCGAACCGGATAGTGGCAGTGTGCCGTCAGCGCTCGCCTGCGCCTTGGCGAATGCCATCCCGAAGGAGTCCGCGATGCCCATCACTTCGCCGGTGGAGCGCATTTCCGGGCCGAGCCGCGTATCGACGCCCGGGAACTTGGCGAACGGGAAGACCGCCTCCTTCACTGCCACATATGGCTGCAACGGATCGTCGGTGAGGCCCAAGTCAGCAAGCTTCTTGCCCACCATCACGGCGGCAGCGAGCCCAGCGAGTGGCACGCCAGTGGTCTTTGAGACAAACGGAATGGTGCGGGACGCGCGTGGATTCACTTCCAGGCAATACACCACGCCATTCTTGATCGCGTACTGCGCATTGATGAGTCCGATCACGCCGAGCGCCTTGGCGAACGCACGGGTGTGCTCGCGCATCTGCTCGACCTGCTCTTCGGTGATCAGGTACGGCGGCAGCACACACGCCGAGTCGCCGGAATGAATGCCGGCGTCTTCGATGTGTTGCATGACCCCGCCAATCACGACGCTCTCGCCGTCGCAGATCGCGTCAACGTCAGCCTCGAACGCATCCTCGAGGAAGGAGTCGATGAGGACTGGGTGTCCCGGGGCGACCCGTGCAGCTTCATCGAAGAATCCGCGCAACTCCTCGTCATCATACACGATCCGCATGGCGCGACCGCCGAGCACGTAGCTCGGTCGCACCAGAATCGGATAGCCCACGCGGCGCGCGACGGTGACCGCTTCCTCAACCGTGTCGGCCGTACCGTTGTCGGGCTGGCGAATGCCGAGCTTGCGCACCAGCGCCTCGAACTGGCGACGGTCCTCGGCAGCGTCGATGGCGTTGGGTGACGTGCCCATGATCGGCACACCGGCAGCGGCGAGTCCTTTGGCCAGCTTGAGCGGTGTCTGGCCACCGAGCTGCACGACGACGCCGATCGGTTGTTCGACGTGACATATCTCGAGCACGTGTTCCAGCGTCAGCGGTTCAAAGTAGAGCACATCGGAGATGTCGAAGTCGGTCGATACCGTCTCTGGATTGGAGTTCACCATCACGGTGCGGTAGCCGAGTTCGCGGAACGCCAGCGTCGCCCGGACGCAGCAGTAGTCGAACTCGACGCCCTGGCCGATCCGATTTGGTCCCGATCCAAGAATCACGACAGTCGGTCGGCCGTCTGGGCGCGCTTCGCTCTCTTCATCCCATGAGGAGTAGAGATACGGCGTGCTGGAAGGAAACTCCCCGGCGCAGGTATCCACGGTCTTGTACGCGGGACGCAAGCCGAGGCGGTGTCGTGTCTCTCGAAGATCTGCTTCGGTGCGTTGCTTCAACGCGGCGAGCTGTGCGTCGGAGAATCCGGCGCGCTTGAACCGGAGCAGCATTGCCCGGTCGTTCTGATCATCGACGCCGAGCGAATAGGCTGTCCACTCGTCTTCCATGACCACCAGTTCAGCCAGCTGATGGAGAAACCACGGATCGATGCCCGACGCCTCGCGAATCTTCTCGACCGAAACACCGGCGATCAGGGCACGCTTGACCTGGAAGAGCCGTTCGGGCGTGGGTCGACGAATCGCCGCGAGCAATGTCTCGCGCTCGGTGTCAACCAATCGGTCGTCGATCGGATTGTCACCAATCACCCAGCCAGATCGCCCCGACTCGAGGCCACGGAAGCCTTTCTGCAGTGCCTCCTTGAACGTCCGGCCAATCGCCATCGACTCGCCAACCGATTTCATCTGCGTCGTGAGAAACGGCTCTGCGGCCGGGAACTTCTCAAACGCAAAGCGTGGCACCTTCACGACGACATAGTCGAGTACGGGTTCGAACGATGCTGGCGTCATCTTGGTAATGTCGTTGGGCAATTCGTCCAGCGTGTAACCGACGGCAAGCTTGGCGCCGATGCGTGCGATCGGAAACCCGGTCGCCTTCGACGCCAGCGCCGACGAACGCGACACGCGCGGGTTCATTTCGATCACCAGCTGCTGACCGGTCGCCGGATCCACGGCAAACTGGATGTTGCACCCTCCGGCCGCGACACCGACTTCGCGAATGATCTTGATGGACGCGTCCCGCATTTCCTGATACTCGCGATCGGTGAGCGTCATCGCCGGCGCCACGGTGATCGAGTCGCCGGTGTGCACGCCCATCGGATCGATGTTCTCGATCGAGCAGACAATCACCACATTGTCGGCGCCGTCCCGCATCACTTCGAGTTCGTATTCCTTCCACCCGATGATGCTCCGCTCGACCAGCACCGAATGCACCGGAGACAGCTCGAGCCCACGCCGCAACATCGACTCAAATTCCTGGCGATTGTATGCAATGCCGCCGCCCGACCCACCGAGCGTGAACGAGGGGCGCAGGATCGCCGGGTAGCCGGTGCGGTCGACCGCGGCGAGCCCCTCTTCTACCGTGCCCACCACGCTGCCAGCCGGCGTAGCCAGGCCAATGCGCACCATGGCCTGAGCAAACTCGAAACGATCCTCGGCGATCCGGATCGCCCGTTCGTTGGCCCCGATCAGTTCGACGCCAAACTTTTCCAGCGTACCGTTCGTGACTAGCGCCATCGCCACGTTGAGTGCGGTCTGGCCGCCCATCGTGGGCAGCAGCGCATCGGGCCGCTCGCGCTCGATCACCTTGGCGACCCATTCGGGCGTCACCGGCTCGACGTAGGTTGCGTCCGCAAGCTCCGGATCGGTCATGATCGTCGCAGGATTCGAATTCACCAGGATGACCCGGTACCCTTCCTCCTTCAGCGCGCGCACCGCCTGCGTACCGGAGTAGTCAAATTCGGCGCCTTGCCCGATGATGATCGGTCCGGAGCCAATGAGGAGAATCGATTTCAGGTCAGTCCGCTTGGGCATTCACCAGGTCCTGGAGCGTTTGTTCGAAAGGAATCTGCGGCGACCACCCGGTCGCCGCACGCAACTTGCTCGCGTTGCCGATCAGCACCGGAATATCGCCGGACCGCAGCAACGCGGCATCCGGTTTGGCGACGGCGTGCACGCCAACCATCCGTGCCAACAGGCCAAAACATTCCGAGAGCTGGTGCCCCGCCCCGCTGGCAACGTTGTAGCACTCGCCGGGGACACCGTGATCCAGCAGCGACAAATAGGCACGCACCACGTCCCGCACGTCAAGAAAGTCCCGAACGGCGCTGAGATTGCCCGTTGCAACGGTGCGGGCGCCGGTTCGCTTTGCCTCCCGCAGGCGCCCGACCAGCGCGGGCAGCACGTACGTGGCGCTCTGGCCGGGACCGGTGTGCGGAAACGCCCGGGCAACGATGACTGGCAATCCGGTGCGCTGCCAGATCGCGCCGAGGGCCGCCTCCGCCCGTGCCTTGCTACTGGCGTACGGTGAGGCGGGTATGACCGGCGCGGTTTCGTCGATCGGCGAAGCGTGATCCGCACCGTAGACTTCGCCGGTGGAGACGAAGAGGAAGCGTGGTCGGCTGCTCATGGCGAGCAGTGCGGCGAGCAGCGTGGTTCCGGCCGCGTTGATCTTGACGGCCGCGTCCGGGTCCCGACGCGCCTCCGCACCAGAGGCGATCGCGGCAAGGTGGACGACCGCGTCGGGTCGCGCGTCGGCAAGGCGCTGTACGGCATCGTCGTCGAGCAGGTCAGCGCGGACCACATCCACCGCTGCCCCGCCGCTGCCCTGCCACTCGGTCGGCGGCGAAGCTGCCGGCATGATCGCCGCGACGACCGGCGTGCCGGCGGCCCGTGCCTCGCGCACCAGCCAGCGCCCGACGAATCCATCAGCTCCGGTGATGAGCAGGCGCTTCACTTGGGCGCGAGTCGTCCCAGGTCGGCGTCGACCATCATCTTCACCAACCCTTCAAACGAAACCGATGGCTTCCAACCCAGCGCTTTGTTGATCCGACCTGGATCGGCAATGAGCAGGTCTACTTCGGCCGGCCGATAGAACTGCGGATCACTCACGACGTACTGCTTCCAGTCCAGCCCGACGTGGTCGAATGCGACCCGCACCAGATCTTCCACCGAATGTGTCTTGCCCGTTCCGACGACGTAGTCCTGGGGCGATGGTGCCTGCAGCATCCGCCACATTGCGTCGACGTAGTCGCCGGCAAATCCCCAATCGCGCTTGGCGTCGAGATTGCCCATCCGCAGTTCCGTCGCCAGCCCGAGCTTGATGCGTGCTGCCGCGTCGGTCACCTTGCGCGTCACGAACTCCATGCCGCGCCGCGGCGACTCGTGATTGAACAGGATACCGCTCACCGCGTAGAGATTGTAGGACTCGCGATAGTTCACAGTGATCCAATGGCCGTACAGTTTCGCCACGCCATACGGTGAGCGCGGATAGAACGGCGTGCTCTCACTCTGTGGCGTTTCGACCACCTTGCCGAACATCTCGGAGGAGCTCGCCTGGTAGAAGCGCGCATTGGGTGAGACCAGCCGCACCGCTTCAAGAATTCGGGTGACGCCAAGCGCGGTGAACTCGCCAGTGAGCACGGGCTGAGTGAAGGAGGTCGGCACGAATGATTGGGCTGCCAGATTGTAGATCTCGTCCGGTTGGGTCTCCTGAAGCACCATGGTCAGCGAGTGCTGGTCGAGGAGGTCGGCTGCCACGATCCGAACCCGGGGGATCAGGTGGTCGATCCGCTCGTAGGAGTGGTGGGAGGTCCGGCGCACCATGCCGATCACGTCGTACCCCTTTGCGAGGAGGTGCTCAGCGAGGTAGGAACCATCTTGGCCGGTGATCCCGGTGATTAGCGCCCTCGGCATGCGATCGACCCCCTCATATTGCTGTAAGGTGCCACTCAATATAGATTTGAAAGCTGTCCAAGAACCGCTCGATCTGGAGATCCGTATGGCGCGCGTCTGCACTGTCTGTAGCAAGGGCCCGATGACTGGCAACCATGTCAGTCACGCCAACAATCGCCGTAAGCGCCGCTGGTTCCCGAACCTGCAGACCGTCCGTGTGATGGTCGACGGGGCACCCCGCCGCACCCGCGTCTGCACCCAGTGCATGAAGAGCGGCAAGGTCGTCAAGGCCCAGAAGGTCGTCGCGGCGGTTTGAGCGTCGGCGCACGATATGAAAAAGGGGACCCTTGGGTCCCCTTTTTGATTTATGGACGGCGAGTGAACCCGCCGCTCGGCCGCGTCCCTTGCTCACTCTGCCAGCAGCTCGATCCGCGCCATCTCGGCGCCATCGCCAGGACGGTGTCCCAGCTTCATGATGCGAGTGTAGCCACCTGGACGTGACGCGAAGCGCGGTCCGATCATCTTGAACAACTTCGTCAGAACGACCCGGTTCGGAATCTTCTGCTCCACCTGACGGATGGCGTGGAGATCACCGCGACGCGCGAGGGTGATGAGCTTCTCGGCGTACGGGCGAACCTCCTTCGCCTTCGCGACGGTGGTGTTGATTCCTTCGTGCTCGAACAGCGAGCACGCCATGTTACGCAGCATTGCCCGTCGATGAGTTGCCGTGCGCGACAGCTGCCGCCCCTTGGCACGATGACGCATGGTTCAGCCCTCCTCGATCGCGCTCACCGGAACAACCGGCGGCGTGCCCTGATTCGTGATGCGCAAGTCACCGCCGACGTCCTCGAACTTCATGGCGAAGTTGAGCTCTTCGTCGCGGAGCAGCTCTGCAATTTCCTGCAGCGCCTTGCCGCCGATGTTTTTCACCTTCTCGAGTTCCTCTGGGGAGAACTCGACCAGGTCGCGAAGCGTGCGAATGTTGCCGTTCTTCAGTGAGTTGACCGTGCGGACCGACAGACCGAGGTCGTCGATGGCGCGACCCACGCGTCCTGCCAGGCCCGATGCCGGTGCTGAACTGTCGCCGCTGCTCGGCGCCGGAGCCATGTAGGCCGGCGTCTTGCCGAACTCGACGAAGTAGCGGAAATGCTCCTGGGCCAGCGCCGCCGCGTATGCGATCGCATCTTCCGGCGACAACGTGCCGTTGGTTTCCACGGACACTGCAAGGCGATCGTAGTCGGTCCGCTGTCCAACGCGGGTCTCTGCGACGGTAAAGTTCGCGCGACGGACCGGATTGTAGATCGCGTCGATGCGCACGAGATCCACTGGGTACGAGCGATCGGTTGGGTGCATTTCCGACTCGACGTAACCGCGGCCCTTATTGACGTACAGCTCGCAGCTGACTTCGCGATCATCCTGCACCGTGAAGAGCAGGTGATCCGGGTTGACCACGCGACCCTGGCCAGAATCCTGGATGTCACGACCGTAGACCGGGCCGGGACCCTGCTTGCTGATACGCAGGATCGCTTCGTCCACGGAATCGTCGAGCACCAGCGTCAGTGACTTGAGGCGCTGCACAATCTGGTGAACATCCTCGAGCACGCCCTGCACCGTCTGGTGCTCGTGCACGACGCCATCGAGGCGAAAGCCCCAGACGGCGCTGCCCGGCAGCGACGACAGCAGGAGGCGGCGCAGAGAATTGCCGAGCGTGTGACCGAAGCCCCGCTCAAGCGGCTGCAGCCGAAACTCGGCGATGTTCGGATTGTCTTCCCGCTTCGTCATTTCGACGACCTGCGGGCGCACCAGTCCGGTCAGATCAATAGCCATCAGCCCGTATCCTTCAATTACTTCGAGTAAAGCTCGACGATGAGCTGTTCCGTGGCATTCACTGGAATCGCATCACGCGTCGGCAGCTCCAGCAGCCGTCCGGCTGCCTTCTCCGCATCGATCGACAGCCACGCCACCGCTGCACCACGCGAGGCGTATTCCTGCGCCAACTTGACACTGATCTGTTCGCGATCCTTCGGAGCGACCCGCACTTCCTGCCCCGGGACCACGTGATAGCTCGGGATGTTCACCTTGCGGCCGTTCACTTCCACATGGCCGTGTCCGACGAGCTGACGTGCACCGCGACGCGATGAGGCGAAGCCCATGCGATAGACGATGTTGTCGAGCCGTGTTTCGAGCGCGACCAGCAGATTGGTGCCCTTGACGCCCGGCAACCGTGACGCGCTGGTATAGGTGTTCCGGAATTGCGACTCGGAAAGCCCGTACATGCGCTTCACCTTCTGCTTCTCACGCAGCTGCTTGGCGTACTCCGACATCTTGCGCCCACGTCCCGCGGCCTGCCCATGCTGGCCCGGCGGATACTGGCGACGTTCGATCGCGCACTTCTCGGTCAGGCAACGAGTGCCCTTGAGGAACAGCTTGGTGCCTTCGCGACGGCAGAGGCGACACTGCGGACCAGAATAGCGCATGACTCAGACCCGCCGCTTCTTGGGAGGACGGCAACCATTGTGCGGAATCGGGGTGACATCGCGAATCGATGCGACCTTGAGCCCAACCGACGCCAGCGCCTGGATCGCAGACTCGCGCCCGCTGCCCGGACCCTGCACCCGGACATGCACTTTGCGCATGCCAAGATTCAGCGCCTCGCGCGCGCAGTTTTCGCCGGCGACGGTTGCCGCGAACGGCGTCGATTTCTTCGAACCCTTGAATCCGGCCTTGCCCGCCGTTCCCCACGCCACCGCGTTGCCGCGCATGTCCGTGATCGTGATCAAGACGTTGTTGAACGTCGCGGAGATGTGAACGATCCCCTCCGACTCCACCAGCTTCTTCGAGCGCTTGGCGCTCGGCTTGGGTGCTACGACAGGTGCCGTCATTTACTTTTTCGTGACCTTCTTCTTGCCGGCAATGGCCCGACGTGGGCCCTTCTTGGTCCGGGCGTTGGTATGCGTGCGCTGACCGCGCACCGGCAAGCCACGGCGATGACGAATGCCGCGATAGCTACCGATGTCCATCAGACGCTTGATGTTCATGGCGACCTCGGTGCGCAACGCGCCCTCGGTCTTGGTGGTGCGCTCGATGACCTGGCGCAGACGTCCAACTTCGGCGTCTGACAAGTCACGCACGCGCACATCCGGATTGATTCCGGTTTCTGCAAGCAACTTGCGGCTGGTCACCCGACCAATGCCGTAGATGTACGTGAGTCCGATTTCAACGCGCTTTTCGCGCGGCAGATCGACACCTGCGATACGGGCCATGAGTTATCCCTGCCGCTGCTTGTGCTTCGTGGTCCGACTGCAGATCACGCGCACGACACCGCGGCGCTTCACAACGCGGCAGTTCTCACAGATCGGCTTGACACTTGAGCGAACCTTCACGTGACATCATCTCCGAAAAAACCGGGTTTATCGGACAGCAAGGAATGATAGCCGCACCCGTAATGACGTGCAAGTGGGCCGGGGACACGGAGTTCCGGGGTTGGGGAGGTATTGGGGAATCGGGGACGGGTTCCCGGGGGAACCCTCTACTGGACCCGGATTCCGAAGGCGTGGACCGGGTGTCCCCCCGCCACGGCGGGCTGGAAGGCATAGTCGAGCGAAAGGGAGTTGCGCCCAAACGACGCCCCGAGCGCGAAGGCTGATTGCTGTAGCTCCCCGGGCCGATCGATGCGCCGATGAGCCCCGGCCCGCCCAGTGAACATCCACCCCGACACTGGTTCGTACGTCAGCTCCACCCCACCAGCCGGCACCAGCTTGCCCCCCCGCTCCCAAGTCAGCTGGGCCGACGCCCCAACATCGAAGTAGGTACTGATCGAGTTGCTCGGCCACGACGCGCCGAGGGAAACCCGGGTCGGCATCTGCTGGCGTACACCCGCCGTGGTCACGTCGCGGCCGAGGTCCTGCGCGGCCAACCCAAGGAGGAGCCCGAAGCGGCGGACCGCGACGCCAACGTCAAACCCGACCCCGCCATGGTCCGCGCCAAGATCCGGCGAGACGAACTTGGCGGTGCCGCCAACCCA
>JANYCP010000024.1 GCA_025360265.1 Gemmatimonadota bacterium | reverse complement strand
AATCCCGAAGCGATCGAAGCGCGGCCAGCCGAGGAGGTAGGTCGTCGGCAGCAGCTTCCCTTCCTGCAATTCGGCGATTCCCTTGCCGGCAAACACGAACGCCATGTAGTAGAGGAACGCGCTCGTGATGCCGAAGAACGGTTTCAGCGGCAGCCTGACGCCCCAGCGATTGATCGCGATGTATACCAACATCAACGCGATGCCGCCGACCACAATGCCGGACGTGACCGGCACAACGGTGTCGCTGAGTGCGCCACCTTCCACAAACAACGCCTTGTAGAAGAGCACCGTCTCGAATCCTTCACGGTACACTGCCAGGAACGCCGCCGACGCGAGCGCGAACGCCGAACCGCCACTGACGGCGACGTGCATGCGCTGCTTCACGTAGCTCGTCCATTTCGCCACTTCCATCTTCGAGAGCAGCCAGTAGCTCACGTAAAAGAGCACGCCGACCGCAACAATCATCGTCGCCCCTTCCAACGCCTCCTGGTGTGCCGCCGACAGCACGAACACGGTCTCCAGCAGCACGGCGGTGACAAGCGACATCACCACTGCGGCGCCAACACCCATATGGATGTCGCGCTTGCGATGCGAGGCACCGGCCTTCACCAGAAACGCGATCAGCGCACCGATGATCAGGATCGCCTCAAGCCCTTCGCGCAGCATGATCGCCAGCGATTGCCCGAACAGGTCGATCGCCGATGTCCGGTCGCTCACCTTGCGCTCGGCCTGTTCCAGCGCGGCGCCCAGATCGCGCTGCACGCCAACCAGCTCCGCAGCAGTCGCACCGCCGGCAACGCGAGCGCGCAGCGTGGCGAACGCCGCTTCAATCGTCGAGGCGAGATCCGGACTCTTGGCTCGTACGTTTGACTCGACCCTTTCAAACGTCAGGTATGCATCGAACGCCACGTTCGCGGCCTCGACGTGCTGCCCACTCGTGCCAAGATCCACCGCGTGCTGAATCCGGGCGCGCACGTCAGTGAATACGGCCGAAGTAATCGCGGCATTGTCGCCGAGCGGCTGGTACGCCCGCACGGCGGCGAGTTGTTGCGCCGAGCTATCCGCACCGAGCGATGTCATGATCTCGGAGTCGGTCATGTACGCGATCTTCGTGAAATCCTGCAGGGCGGTTGGCGGGACGGTGCCATTCGCCTGCTGTTGCCGCAGCGTCGAGGAGTACAGCGCCAGCGCCCAACGATCGCCTGCTGGCAGGCGCGTCTCGAACGCCGGCATCGCCGTACCCGCCACACCAATCGTGATTCGCTGGTAAAACGAAAGCGGTGTGGCCGCCGACAACGTCCCGCGATCCGCAAGATTTGCCGGTGGCGGAGTCAACGCCTTGCCAGCAGGACCGTCGCCGCGCCCGAGTACTCCGTGACATGCGCTGCACTCGCGCTTGAATAGCTCCGCACCGCGTGAGAGCAACGGTGCGTGCGATGGGACATCATCGAGCGATGCACCAACCGCGCGGGCCAGATCGTCAGTGGTTCGCCGGGCGCTGGCCGTCACCGAATCGGGCTCGGCCGTAGCAGCGATCAGCTGGAGGACATGATCGATGTCCGCGATGGTTGCGGCGGCAAGCCTGGGCGAGAGGTCGCCCGCCGCACGCTTGGCCACGGATAGAAAGAGCTGCGCTTCGTCCACCTCGGCCTGCGCCGTGATCTTCCGACCCGTAACGCCGTTACGGTACTCTTCGGCAGCAAGCTGGACTCCAGCGGCAATGCGACGCGCTGCGGCTACCGAATCGGCGCCGGGCCCATGGGAAACACCTAAACTGAGCAATACCGCGTAGATGAGATTCATTCTCAAATGCTTTCGTTGCAGACGGCAGAAGCTAGGAGGGGTGGCGGTGGATTGCTAGGTGGGACGTGGGAGTAGAGGCGTGGGGCGTGGGGCGTGGGGCGTGGGGCGTGGGGCGTGGGGCTCTCGAAGCGACGATTGGATGGAGCGCGCGTAGAGAATTCGGGAATCAACGAGATCCCACTGCGACATCCACGGAGCAAGAGAGCCCCATGCCCCATGCCTCAGGACTCCAGTATCACCACCGCCGCCGCCACATCCCTGCTGTGGCTGAGGGAGATATGGAGCCGAAGCGGCGGCCTGACCAGCTCGGCGGCGCGCCCGAAGAGCTCGACCTCGGGACGGCCGTCTGGCCGCCGCAACACGCCGATCTCCCGCCAGCCGACTCCGCGCGCGTTCTGGAGCACCTGGAGCGCCTTGTAGACCGCCTCCTTGGCGGCCAGACGGGCGGCGAAGGCCGGTACCGGGTCGCCGAGCGAGAGGACGTATTCCCGTTCCGCCGGGGTGAGGGTGCGATCGAGGATCCGGATGCCATGCCGCTCGAACAGTTGGCGCGCCCGCGGCAACTCGACGACGTCAAGGCCGACCGCGACTACGGCCACAGCCGCCACCAGAAGTCGTTGACCGGGCGGAACCAATCCGGTGAGGGAAGCTCCCCACTCAACCATGCCGCCAGCAGTAGTGTCACGAGCAGCAGGAACACCGACCCAACCCAGAGCGACGTAGTGCCACGGCGCCACCCTTCGACCTGCAGCGCAATGGCACGCCAGCGCGCCGTCTCGCCATTGGCAATTCGCATCGCTCCTTCCCATGCCGTCTCGAGCGCGGCAGCACGCGCACGCCGCGACACCGGATCATCGCCAAGCCCTTCGAAGCGTTCCAGCGGCATCGCTTCGGCCAGCAGGCGATTCAGCAGTGAGTCCGCAGCCTCAGCGTTTGGCAGGAGCGACTGAAGCTGGCGCGACGGATAGCGCGAGTGTGCCGCGGCGGCGCGCACCATCTGCTCGGCCTCGGCAAGGACACGCATCCGGATCGACCGGGCTGCGCCACCGAAGGCATCCTCCCAGGCCAGTTGATCGAGCCGCCCCGTCGCTTTCGCAGCGATCACAGCGTCAAGCAACGCCAGGCGCACGTCGTCCAGCGGCACCGCCCGCGGCGGGGCTGCCAATCGGCCCAGCTCCACACCAATCGGTCCGGTCAGGTGAGGATCGCCTTCAGCACGGCGCCGGTGTCGGCGAGGGTAGCAAAGGTGGCATACGCTCCGGTCTTCTCAAGATCTGCTACGGAATATGACCCGGTAGCGACCGCAATGGCGCGAGCATTGATACCGGTACCGCACGCGACATCGGCCGGTGTATCACCGATGATCACCACCTCCTCGCCGTGCGGCGTCCGGCCAAACAACGCGTTGGCGCGTGCGGCAGCGATCGGCGGAAGGTCGGGCCGATGCGCACTGTCC
>JANYCP010000235.1 GCA_025360265.1 Gemmatimonadota bacterium | reverse complement strand
ATTCGATTGACTGATCAAGTCGTGCGGTGGTCATGACCCAGCCGCTCCAGAACCAGTCAAGCTCCATGCCGGATTCGTCGCGGATCATCCGGAAGAAATCGGCAGGCGTCGGGTGCTTGTACGCCCAGGCCTTGATGTACTCCCGGAACGCCGCATCGAAGCGTTCCTTGCCCAGCACCTCGTACCGCAGCATTTGCATCATCAGCGCCGGCTTCTTGTAGCCCACCCAGAACAGGTCGTGCACCTCAGTGGGATTGCTGATCAACGGCTGCTCCGCTGCGGTACCGCCATGTTGCCCATAAAGGTGAAGCGGATTCAGCTCAACCGTGTCGCCGTACGCGGTGCCCGCGAAATACTTCGCGGCACCACCGAGGTCAATGAACGAGTTGAATCCTTCGTCCATCCACGGGTAAAGTCGTTCGTTCGATCCGACAATCATCGGGAACCATTCATGTCCGAACTCGTGCGAGATGACCCACTGCTGATCTTCGCGAGTGCCCGAATTCGGAGTGAATGTCAGCATCGGGTATTCCATTCCCTCGATCGGCCCTTCCACCGTTGTCGCGTGCGAATAGGGATACGGGTACCACTGCTCGCTGAAATACTTGATGGCCTCGCGCGCCATCTTGTTCGCCTCTTCCCACTTGTCGGCCTTGGGGCGGTACAACGTCTCGATGAGGATTCCCTTGTAGCCGCTAGCGTCCCAGCGCATCCCCGGACCTGCGGCGAACGCAACGTCGCGCACCGAGTCGGCGGTGAAGTGCCACGTCAACGTACCGGTAGCGCGCGGCCGCGTCTTCGCCGGGTCATTGGCTTCATCCTTGGTGATGATTGCGACCGGCGACTCTGACAGTCGGGCCTTGGCCAGGCGGCTCCGCTGCGCTGCAGTCAACACCGAATCGGGATTCTTCAGTTGTCCGCTGGCCGCGACGATGTAGCTGGCCGGGACCGTGACCGCGACATCGTAGGACCCGTATTCGAGGTAAAACTCACCGGCGCCGATGTACGGTTCGTGATTCCAGCCGTGCACGTCGTCATAGACGCAGAGCCGCGGATACCATTGGGCAATCTCATAAAGCGTCCCGTCATGCCCCATTCGACCGCCGCCCTGCGGCGGCACCTTGAAGCTCCAGGCAAGCTCGATGTCGATGCTGGCGCCGGACGCAAGCGCACGCGGCAAGTCCACTCGCATGGTGGTGCCGAAGCGGGCGCGCTTCAGGTCGGCTCCCGGCGCTTTTCCCCGGGCGAGGCGGATGTATTCAAGGTGGCCACCGCCCGCAAACCCCTGACAGGAGAAATCGAACTCGCTGTCGAGAAACTTCAGCGGTGGCTGGTTGAGAACATTCGTGATGCTCTGCGCCTCGCAGAGATTCTGCTCGACGAAAAACCAGAGATACGGCAACGCGTCCGGCGATCGGTTGACATAGTGGATGGTTTCGGTGCCACGAACCTCATTCTGCGCCGGATCGAGCGTCGCCTTGATGGCGTAGTTGACCCGCTGCTGCCAGTACTTCGGGCCCGGTCGACCCGACCCAGTGCGGTATTCGTTGGCGGTCGGAAGATCGAGACGACGAAACGGCGAGTTGTCGCCCTGGGCTGGTGCCCGTTGTGACAGTGCACCAACCAGCACGGCAACCACGACAAGGAATCGCATGACATCCCTCCCCGGGAGCTTCAAGTCGAAGGGTGGCCGCCGTTACCGGCGACCACCCTCCTCACGACTCACGACCAACGACGAACGACTACTTCTTCGGATTCAGCGCGTCATCAATCTCATGCCGCAGATCATCAAGATGTGCCCGGGTCACCGCATCCGCCGCCTTCTTCTGCGCCGCTGCGATCTCACCGTCGAGCGTCTTCAATTCCTGACGAGCCAGCGCCCTCACATCCGCTGGCGCTGAGGCCGCGACGAAGCCAGCTGGCGCACCGGCCGGCGGGGCTGGCGTGGTCACCTTGGCCTTGAACGCGTCGACGTAGGCATGCTGCAGCCCGCGGCGATACACGTCCACCTTGACGGAGCCCGCACTCAATTCTCCCCAGACGCCGGCCCGCACGTCAGCGAAGAGTTGGGTGACGCTGTAAATCTCGCCTGCCTTGGCACTCGCTTCCCACTCGAGCAAACGAACGAGCCGCGCGTTGGCCACCAGCGTGTTCAGGATGCCGGACTGCGCACCATTGACCATCGCGACAGTTCCCGACGGTTCGATGCGAGTGATGATCTCAGGGCGGAGGAAGAACGTCGGTGTGGCAAATGCGTTCTCGCCGAGGAACTTCACAGCCGCCCGCTGCTCCGCCACGCTGATCGGGGTGAAGCGAGCTCCAGGTTGCGAACCATACTTCTCCTGTGTCTTCACGCCGCCGATGACGTTGGCCACGTGACGCAATTCCGTGCTCCACTGCCCGAAGAGACGTTGGTAAAGCTCCTTCAGATCCGCGACGTCCTCCGTCGGGTTCACGGTCGCCGGGATCAGCATCGGCACCAGGCGCTTGATGTTCTTGATGCCGTACCCGGTCGACTTCACCGGGTCGTCATCACCCACCGCTTCGGTCTCAGCGCGGGGATCGGCACCTGCCGCGTCAACTGTCTCGAACCGCAGCCACGGCTTTGTGTCCTGTTCGCGGGCCCATTGATCGAGCGTCGCGCGCTCTGCGTCAGACGACGACGCCGTCGGAATCGGCTTGTAGCCCCACCGGATCGCGAAGATGTCGTACGGACCAACGCGCGGGATCAGGTCTTCCAGCGCGATCTTGTCCTCGGGCTGTGCCACGTAGTTATAACGCGAGTAGTCCATCAGCGAAGGCGTGTGCCCCATCCGGTGGACGAATGACGCATTGCGAATCGAGTCGGCCGGATACATCGCGCTACCCTTCATGTCGTGCTGCAGGCCGATCGAATGGCCGATTTCGTGGGCAACAACGTACTCCATCAGGCGGCCGGCAAGAGAATCCGGCAACGGAAGGCGCGTCATCCGCGGATCGACGGCGCCAGCCTGAGTCCAATACCAATCGCGGTTGAGGTTCATCACGTTGTGGTAGATCTGCAGGTGTGCGCTGAGGATCTCACCAGTCCGCGGATCCGCCGTGTGCGGACCGACGGCATTTTCGGTGGTTGACGGCAACCAGTCGATCACCGCATACCGGGCATCCTCTGGCGACCAATCAGGGTCCTCAGACTTGGACGGCGCTTCCTTTGCGACAATTCCGTCCTTGAATCCGGCCGCCTCGAACGCCGGCTGCCAATCCATGATCGCCTTCTTCACCCAAGGCACGAGCCACTTCGGCGTGGCCGGGTCGACGTAGTAGGTAATCGGCTTGATCGGTACGCAGAGATCACCGACCCGCTGGGTAGAGCACTCCAGTCGGTACTTGGTGATGAACGTGCGCCGCTCCGACTTCTGCGATGCATGAGCGAAGTCGGTGACGCTGTTGCTGAAGAAGCCGACGCGCGAATCAAAGAGCCGCGGCTGCATCTGACGATCCGGCAGGCGAAGCATCGACCAGTGCACGATGAACGTCGCGCTCGGCGGCAGGCCACCAGCCCGACCTGCGGCGGGCGCAGCAGCACCCGCGCCGCCAGAATTGATGGTGAGCTCGGCACGAGTCTCGATATTGGTCGGGTAGGCCGCCGCGCTGACGATGAATGAACGGTTCGCGTCGATGGCGCCACGATAGGCCGTCGTCGGCGAGAACTCCGACGGCGGATTCTTGAACATCGCCGTCACGTTGATCACCGCAGCAGAATCCGGTCCGTACGACGCGACCGGGAACGCGGCGATGATCGGCGCATATGTCGCGTTGTCGACG
>JANYCP010000387.1 GCA_025360265.1 Gemmatimonadota bacterium | reverse complement strand
GATCTCGTCGATCGACTGCGCACTGGCGTGGATCAGCTCTGGGCCGTGCTCCCCGCACTGCTCGTGGCCACCATCATTTTCCTGGTCGGTTATTTCGTCGCGAAGCAGGTCGAGCGATGGGTCGATCGCGGTCTCAAGAAGCTGGACTTCAACAAGGTGGCCGAGGCGGGCGGTCTCCGCGAAGCGATGGATCGCACCGGCGGCGGGCTCGACCCGATCCACGCCGTCGGCAAGCTCCTCTTCTGGCTGATCATGCTCATCGTGATCCTGCTCGCCGCATCAGCCCTTGGCCTCGACAGCATCAATCGCATGTTCTCCATCATGCTCCAATTCATCCCGACACTCATCGCCGCAATCGTGATCGTGATTCTCGGCATCGTGGTCGGAGAATTTGTGCGAGGACTGATCCTCGCGTCGGCGGGAACGGTTGAAGGGGTCCCGCTGCTCGCAAACGTCGCGAAAGGATCAGTGGTGGTCATCGCGATGTTCATGGCGTTGCAGCAGCTTGGTGTGGCCGAGGAGTTGATTACCGCGGCATTCACCGTGGTGCTCGGCGCCGTGGCACTCGCCGCTGGATTGGCGTTTGGACTGGGTAACACCACACTGGCCGGCGAGATGACGCGTCGATGGTACGAAGCCTACCGTGCGCGGAAAGAGAAAGCGGCGGAGGCCAAGCGCGTCGCGGACGCTGTTGAATGAGAGAGACGAGAGACGGGACTGAATCCGCGTCTCTCCTCTCTCGTCGCTCGCTATTGTTTCACTTCCCGCGGCACCGGATATCTCAATAGCCTGATCCCACCGGGAAATTCCTCGCCCATCAGGATGTAGTTGCCATCCACGCCGAGCGCGAATCCGCGGCTCGGCACCGCCACATTGAAGAGCACACCGGTGCTGTCCACTACGTGAAAGTGGCGCACCGGCGCGAGTGCTGTGTCGCTCTTCGACAACCACATCCGGCCGTCAGGTGTGGCGAACACATGCTCGAACGGTGGCTTGACCGGCGAGTTGGGCAGCACGCGGACGTTGTCGCGCTGGTCTTCGGGAAATCGGTGAACGTAGATCTCGCGATCCATCTCCGAATTGGTGAGCACCATGTCGGGATAGCGTGGCGAATTCTCCACCTTCTTGGCACCCGGGCGATGCCATTCGATGTAATTCTGAAATACCCGAGCGACCCATAACGTGCCGTTGGGCAGCACACCCCACGCATCATCACCACCCATCGTGCGGCGCTGGTAATGCATACCACTGATGCCGGCGACCTGTACCAGTTCTGGCGGTGCCAATCGGGCCAAGGTGTCGAAGTGCGTGAGTTCCGCATTGCCGCGAACCACCGCCGCACTGTCCAGCAGTCCGCTGCCGTCGAGTTTCGGATCCGGTGAAATCCGAAAGTACCACTGCCCCGCGGCATCACGTGCCCGCGGCAGTGAACCGTGCAACGCATCCGGCGCTGGCCATGCATTGAGTCGCTGGCCCACTGGCGACCATTCCGTCGCACGTCGCAAGCCCCAGTCGCCGACGATAATCGATTCTCCCGCGCCGAACAGCGTCAGCGGATGCGGTACATCGGCCTTGGTGATTCCCGGAAAAGGCTTCACCGTTTTCGCCGCGAAGTCGGCAACGAAAAGCTGGGACTCAACCGTTGCGAGCAACGTCCAGCGACCGTCGCTGCGCGCGACTGCGGTGGTGATGTCTACCGCGGGGACAACGAGCGTGTCGGCTGTCGCGGCGACGGGGATCACTGTGGCGGGTGCCTTCGGCGCCGAACACGCGACAATGGCCAGCAGCGCGGTGGCAAATGAGCGATTGGTCATGGGGGGAAGATACGGCCAGATCATTACAAGATCGGAACGAATCGATGGCAAGTGCGGGAAGCTGCTGAAACGGGCGAAGGCGCCGACCGGAGTCGAACCGGTGATGGAGGATTTGCAGTCCTCTGCCTTACCACTTGGCTACGGCGCCGGGAACGCTGAGAAAGTATTGCCCCGCAACGAGTTGTGCAACGCAGCGTGGGCTACTCGAGGCGGCGCAGCAGCAGCACTCCAAGATTTGACGAGTCTGAGCGGGACAGGATCCGCCACCCTTCTGTGACCATGCTGGCGTTGACGTTGTTGGCGAGAATCGCCTTGACGCCAGCGCCGGAGAGCCGGCCCTGCAGCTCGGAGCGCCCGGCCGCATCGAGCTGCCAGAACCCGGCAGAATCCATCACCTGAGCAATGATCGGCGAGCCGATCGCAAATGCGGAGTAGGCCTCGAAGGCATCGCCCACCATCGCGACCGGATCGCCGCGAGCGATCCCGGCAGCACGTAGCTTCTCGCCATCGATGATATAATCCGGTCGGTAGCCTGATTGAAAACCGCCGGTGTTCTCTAACACGTTCTTCCCCACGGCCACCAACACCGCGAGGACGACAACGGATACGATCAGACCAAACCGTTGTCGCGGGACACGACGTCTCAGCCCACTCAAGGTCGCGATTACCGCGACCAGAATGAACCCGGCGAGATACCGTGGCTCGATGTGCACCAGCGCGTACACCATGGTGGCCCCACCCGACCAGAGCGCAAGTACTATCGTGATACGTGCGCGACCCGGGTCTCGCACCCCGCGCGTCGTAGCTAACCAGAACGTCAGCATTCCGATCACCACGACGGCGGTCAACTCGACGAGCCAGCGAAAGTCCGTGATCCCCTCGCGCAACGCGCGCCACTGGCCGGCGGCATCGAACTTCGCGTGAACTCCGGCATACCAATACGACGGGTCGAACCAGAGCGCATATGTCGCGCGGATCGGGCGGGCAAACTCGAGCGTCTGCGGCGCCGCTTGCAACACCCGTGGCGGATGCAATGGCGCGCCGAATTCCGGAATGGAATCGCCCACCCACCCAACGAACGGCACGACACCATCGACTTCCCAAGCGTAGTTGAGCCGACCAACCTCACCCATGGTGATCCGCCCGACTCGCGCGCTCACCATGACAACGAGCGGCAGACATCCGACCGCGAACACTGCCGCGGCCAGCCCAATCTTCCTTCGCGCCCGTTCCGTGTGCGGCGGCATCAGCCACAGCAGCACCAGGAGCATTCCGCCGAGCGGCAGCATGATTCCCTTGAGCCAGTACCCAGTGGCGAGTACGGCGCCAAGTGCCACCGCGACGCGTGAAGCCTGCAACGATCGCTCGAGCTGCAGGCAGCACGCCGCCGCGGCAACCACAACCAGCATCACGGCCATATCGGGCGTCACCAGGCCCAGCCCGATGCACTTGACAGCAATCGCCAGAAAGACGGCGGTGCCAACCGGTGCGGCGAAGCGCATGAACGCGTCGGCCAATGTTGCACGCAAAACACGTGTGAAGAGCCAACCGGCGAGCAGGAAGAGCGTCAGGTTGACCAGGTGAAGCGCCGGCAGTGCGGTGACCCAATCGTGACCGACGAGTCGCAGGATTGGCGCCATCAGGATCGGATATCCCGGGCTCCAGTAGCCGTTGATGAATCCATCCGGTCCGCCCGCCACGGCGTGTTGCGCCATCTCGATGTAGCTGATGCCATCCGGGTTGATGTTGAACCGGCTGCCCCACATGTCGATGACGCCAACAACAGCCACCAGCCCGCCCCAGAGCCATGGGGCGAGAATCAGGGGTTTTTGCGCGCTGCTGGTGGCGTGAGCCAAGCCGTGACCTCGAAGTGAGAGCAATCCGTTGCGCTCAATACTAAACTTCAGGCCCATGACTGCCCCCGCGCCTGCGCCTCACCACCACGAGCATGTCCCGCACGGGCGGGAACGCGATCGCGTGCTCACCATGATCGCGCTCTTCAAGTTCCTGAAGGCCGCGGTACTTATCGCCGTCGGGTTCGGCGCACTGCGCCTGATTCATTCGGACCTGCGTGACCAGGCCAACGCGCTGTTCGATACCCTGGGCCAGAGCGTTGACGTCGTGCCGATCCTCCGATTGCTGCGGGACATCGGCGCGCTGGCGCCGGGCTCGCTCCGCCTCTTCGGGGCCGGGGCATTCCTCTATGCTGCGCTCTTCGTCACCGAGGGCGTGGGGCTGTGGCG
>JANYCP010000351.1 GCA_025360265.1 Gemmatimonadota bacterium | reverse complement strand
CTCTCATGATCACCTGCAACCGGGCATCCTGAACGCCGAGATCCTCGACGACTGGGTTGTCGTCCCCGCCCTGACGTAGGCGCCGACGTGCCAGATGGTACAATCGTCATCCGGATCAACGGCGGTCTGCGTGTAATCCTCGAATCGCGACGCGGTCTGGGAACCGGCTCCCTCCATCACCGTCGCCTCGGCAAAGGTCAGCTGACCCTTCGGATCGTTCGGCTCTCGCCCGGCGAACCGGATCGCGGCGTGGTGCGGTAGTCCGCCGAACGAGTAGCCGATCCCGATGTTGCCGAACTTGTCCATTGCCCCGCTCGGGAGCCACCGGTACAGCGAGTCGTTTGCCGTGCCCGGGGCGAAGGTGCCCTGCTGGTAGAGTGTCATTGCACGATCCTTTCCGATCCGGAATTCATACCAGCGCACTCCACCGCCATTGAGTGATGTGTTAATGGAGTGCGCCGCAAGCACGTGCTCCGTGTTTCCGATTCGGCGGTAGATCACGCGCGCCATCAGCTTGTCTCCCTGCGAATCAAGGCGCGTGCTGTTCTCGGGCTGTGGCACACATTGCTTCAGCTGGCCGTCGCAGAGGAAGTGGTATGGCGCCACCGGAATCAGCACGGGACCGATCAACCTGGTTCCGGACGGATCCTTCCAGTCAACGTGGAACTGCCACGAGTAGATCACCGAGTCTTCGAGGACTCCGCGCAACTGGCTCCCGCCCGCGGCCAGGACCGGATTGGGTGCACCGGGTGGCGGCAGGTTCTTGCCGTCCAGGTCGGACATGTTCAGGAATGGTATCCCGTTGATCACGATGCACTGTTCGGTGGCATCCTCACCCTTCAACATCTTGGCACGATCCGCCACACATGCGTGCTTCTGGATGAAGTTGTCGCTGGTGCTGGTCGGGATGTAGTAGCCGTCAGGCCAGATCGCCGGACGAGGATAGTCCGGGAAGTAGGGACGGATGAACTCGTAACGATAGTATGAGCCGAGTGGATCGGACGTGGTGCTCACGGCATAGCACATCCCGTAGGTGCCGACGGTGGTGTCGTTCGGCGGCGGCGCGCCATCGGGCGGCAGAGTCGGCCGGCCGCCGCCCGCTGCGCGACCGCGGCCCGCCGCGGAATCCCCCGCTCGACCGCCTCGCGCACCGCGGCCCGTAGTGTCACCGGCCAGGCCACCTGCAGCCCTCCCACCGGCGCCACGTCCGGCTGCCGCCGCTGCGGCCAATGTTGCCGAGTCTGGCGCTTCGAGCTTGACGGCGCTTCCGGGCTGACCCGGCTGGCCTCGCCAGTTGTCGTGCGCAATGCCGATCGGCGGATACGGCTGCTGCCCCGGTTTCTTTTCGTATCGGCTGAAAAGTGGCACCACAAACAGCCATCGATCAGCAAGCTGGTCGTAGCGCACCACCGCGTCGCCGCTACCACGGGTATCACACTGCCCGCCAAAGCCCTTCCAGATCTGGCGCACGTTCACCGGTCCGTACAGCACCGATCCCGTCGAGTCGAAGAGCGGCTTCCTGGTCTTGGGATCGGGGCGTCCCTTCTTGGTCCAGATCGCAACGCCACCGCCGTTCACAATCGCGACCACATGATTAGGGCCGACGGCGAGCGAATAATCGAGGCCGCCTCGACCCGCGCCCTGCGGACCAGTGAACCCCGTACCCTCGCCCTCGATGTTCGCCACCATCCGTGCCGCCGGCTTGGATCCGGCCTTTGTCTGTTCGACTTTCGCGGCACCTTCCGGCGACACGATCAGGATCGGCGTGGCTTGCTGTTGCTGCTGGTGCAGCTCCAGCGCGTCAGGCTCCTCTGGCGGACGAGGAGCGAGCGCATCAGCGGGCGCACCGTCGACGTCCGGTTCGCTGCGGTCGCCCGCGTCCACCGTCATGCTCCGCAGCGACAGTGACGTGTCGTGCACCGACGATGCGTGCACGACGGTCTCGCCCATCTCGATGGGACTCTTCCGGGGCCGCCCCGCTCGCGCCAGCGCGATTACCACGGTGATGCCGACGACCGCCAGCAATACGCGACGGAAATTCATGCGCACAGATCCATCCTCTGTTGGGTCGCTATTTCACCGACGCCGAAGCCACTTCGGCTCGCACATTGGTGAGCCAGCCGTGACGATCCTCGCGAGCACCCTTCACGATATCGAGATACTCCTTCTGCAGCCGTGTCGTAATCGGGCCGCGAGCACCCGTGCCGACCTTGATATGGTCGACGCTCCGCACCGGCGTCACTTCGGAGGCCGTACCCGTGAGGAATATTTCATCCGCGATATAGAGCATCTCGCGAGCAAGCGGTTGCTCATACACGATAATCCCCGCGTCATGTGCCAGCGTCAAAATGGTCGCCCGAGTGATGCCAGTGAGCAGCGTACCATCGATGGGCGGTGTGTAAATCGCGCCATTACTGACAATGAACAGGTTCTGACCAGAGCCTTCGCTGATCATACCACCCGGCCCGAGGGCGATTGCCTCATCGTAGCCGTTGGCGAGCGCCTCGAGCTTGACGAGCTGGCCACCGAGATAGTTGCCGGCGACCTTGGCGCCGGCGGGAATCGTGTTTGGTGCGACTCGGTTCCAGCTCGATACTCCAGCGTCGACACCCTGCTCCAGCGCGTGATCGCCGAGATATGCACCCCAGGGCCAGCATGGGATGTACGTCTCGACCGGGGAGTCGAACGGCACCATGCCGGCCGCACCGTACCCACGAACGATCATCGGGCGGATGTAGCAGGAATCGATATTGTTGCGATCGACCACCTGACAGGTCGCGGCGACAAGATCGTCGATCGAGTACTTCATCTCGATCCGGTAGATTTTCGCCGAGTTCAGCATCCGCTGCAGGTGATCCTGCAGCCGGAACACGGCCGGTCCGCTCGGCGTGTTGTAGCAACGGATCCCCTCGAAGATCGATGACCCGAACTGCATCGAATGGCTGAGCACATGCACCTGAGC
>JANYCP010000346.1 GCA_025360265.1 Gemmatimonadota bacterium | reverse complement strand
TTGCTGCGCTCAGGGTCAGGACGAGGGATTCTGTGCTTCGACGCGCTTTCTTGCGCCTGCAGTATCCCGAATATCGTCAAGCTTGACGCATGATCGGAAGCTGTCAGGTCTACATCCTCGCCAGTTCGTCGAAATGCCTATACATCGGCGTGACTCGGGACCTGGTTCGTCGCTGGAAGCAGCATCGAGACGGAAAGGGAAGCGAGTTCTGCGCGAAGTATCACGTGCGGAAGCTCGTATATGTCGAGTCATGTCAGCGGCTGGTCGACGCCATCGCGCGAGAGAAGCAGTTGAAGCGGTGGCGCCGTGATCGCAAGATCGCTTTGATCGAAGGGATGAACCCTCAGTGGCGGGATCTGGCGGTGGTGTGGGGGTGGCATCGCATCGACTCCTCGTCCTGAGCCGCAGGCGAGGTCACGCACCTTCCTCGTCCTGAGCCGCAGGCGAGGGACCTCCAGGCTCCGTGTACAGCAAATGCTGGAGGTCCCTCGCTTCGCTCAGGACGAGGGATGCTTTGCTGGCTTCATGCCTCGACCGGCAACCCCTCCTCTACCACGACATCGCATCCGAGCATCCGCGCCAGCACGTCGCTCTTGCGATTGGCACCCCATACCTCAAGCGACACATCGGCATCCCGAAGCCGCGGCGACGCGCGGATGATGCACTTGCCGTCTTCGAGCGCGACGGTCACCCGATCCACCGACGCCGTGTGTCCGCGATCAAGTCCATCAGCGACGCGCAACAGGCCGCTGACACGGCGCACAGTTTCCTGTTCGTCATGACTGAGCCGGGCAAACTCTTCGTGCTTCTTCGTCGGACCGCGCTTGCGATGATAGCGCGAGATGAGTGCCACGAGCGCGCGGTCGCGTGAGTCGAGGCCAAGTCGGTCGGCGTGCATGATGAGCTGGTAACTGTGCTTGTGATGATTGCGGTATGAGACGAGCTGTCCCACATCATGCAGCAATGCGGCCGCATCGAGCAGCCATGCATCTTCGGCGCTGCCGCCGAGTGCCGCAGCGAGTTGCTCATGCAATGCGGCGGCGATAACGCGCACTTGCTCGACGTGGCGACGATCCCCGCGACACCGATCGACAAATTCGCGCATCAGTTGCAGCGGATCGTTCGGCCGGGAAAGTTCTTGCGCCCCGACCATCTCAAGCAGCAATCCCTCGCGCAGTCCGTAGGCGCTCGCGGTGAGCTCCCTGGCATCGAGCACGTCGAGCAGTTCGGCAGCCACCGCGACACCGGCGAGAATGATGTCGGCTCGCTGCGGATTCAGGCCGGCCACGCTGGCACGTTGCTCTGGCGACTTGGTTGCCAGCCATTCGAGCAACGATTCCGTTTCGCCGGCACCAACCTTGGTGCCGTGGATTGCATCTCCCAGATGTCCGGCCCGCGCCGCCGCCATCCGCGCGAGATTGGTGAACGACCCGCCCGAACCAATCAGCACCGCCTGGTGCCAGTCGCGCCACGGCAACGCCTTCTTGAGCGTCCGGCGGATGTGCTTGCGCAGCGCTGCCACCTCGATGCGGGTGCTCCTGGCGCCGGTGAGGAACTCTTCAGTGAGCCGCACCGCGCCGAGCGGCAACGATGTGGTGACCTCCACGAGTCCGTCCACCGCACCGATCAGTTCGAGCGAGCCTCCACCGATGTCCGCAACGAGGGTACGCGCATTCTCGAGCCGGAAATGATGCGCCACTGAACGCCACGACAGCTGCGCTTCGCGATCACCATCGATGATTTCGAGCGGGATGCCGAGCTGTCGGCGGACCCGCTTGGCGAACGTCTCACCGTTCTTCGCGTCGCGCATTGCGGAGGTCGCTACGGCGGCAAGCCGGGTGACGCCGCGCCGGTCGGCCACTTCCTTCATCCGCTTGAGCGCTGCAAACGCGCGAGTCATCGCGGTACGATCGAGCATGCCGGTGGCGTCAACGCGGGTGCCGAGCCGCGGCTGATCCTTTACTTCATCGATGATCTCGAATCCACGCTCCGGATCGTACTCGGCGATCACCAGCCGAATCGAATTGGATCCCACATCGATCGCGCCCAGCCGTTCGAGCGGAACGTCGGGCTGCGTCACGCCGTCGGCTCGCCGCGATCCTCGGCGTGATGCTTGATGGACTTTCCCTCAACAAGGAACACGACGTCTTCCCCGATGTTGGTGGCGAGGTCGGCGACCCTCTCCAGATTGCGGGAGACGAGGAAAAGCTCCATTCCCGCACTGATCATGTGGGGATCTTCCATCATGAACGTCAGCAGGATGCGAAACACCGATCGATGGAGTGCGTCCACCTTGTCGTCGCGCCGGCACACCTCGCGTCCAGCGGCCGCATCGCCCCGGATGAACGCCTCGAGTGCGTCGGACAGCATGTCGCGGGCAAGCCGCGCCATCTCGAGAATTTCCGGTTCCGGCGCAATCGGGCGGGAGCGGGCGAGTCGCTCCACCGATTGGGCGATGTTCACGGCATGATCACCGACGCGCTCCAGATCGTTGGCGATCTTCAGCGCCGACGTGAGCATCCGCAGGTCGCGCGCCATCGGCTGCTGCAACGCCAGCAGGTTGACGACCTGCTCCTCGATTTCCACTTCGAGCGCATCAATCCGGCGATCGCCGGCAATGACCGCCTTGGCCTTTTCTGCCGATCGTTCGATCAATGCTTCCACGGCGAGTTCGAGCGCCGACTCGGCTTCCCCGGACATGGTGAGGAGTCGCGACTTGACGTGCGCCAGCTCCTCATGGAAATGGCGATGCGTGTCGACGCTCATCCGAACCTCCCGGTGATATACGCTTCGGTGCGTTCATGTTTCGGATTGGTGAAAATCTGGTTGGTGCCGCCCAGCTCGACGAGCAGGCCGCCACGATCGAAGAAGCCGGTGAAGTCCGAGACGCGAGCCGCCTGCTGCATGTTGTGCGTGACGATCACGATGGTGTAGTCGCGCTTGAGCTCGAAGATCAGTTCCTCGACGCGTTGCGTGGCGATCGGATCGAGGGCGGAGCAGGGCTCGTCCATCAGGAGCACGGTGGGCTGGTTGCCGAGTGCGCGGGCGATGCAGAGCCGCTGCTGTTGTCCACCGGAGAGACCGGTGGCTGGGGCATCGAGGCGGTCACGCACTTCGTCCCAGAGCGCCGCACGGCGGAGACATTGTTCCACCAGGTCGGGGAGGTCTCGCCGCGAACAGAGCGCATTGAGCGCCGGTCCGTACGCGACATTGTCATAGATCGACTTGGGAAACGGGTTGGGGCGCTGGAACACCATGCCGACGCGCTGGCGATGGGCCACCAGGTCGATCTCGCTGCCGTACACCGAAGCGCCCTCGACGACGATCTCCCCTTCGACGCGCGTGCCGGAGATGAGGTCGTTCATCCGGTTGATCGAGCGCAGGAAGGTCGACTTGCCGCAGCCGGACGGGCCGATGAGCGCTGTCACGGCGCGTCGCGGCACGGTGAGCGACACGTGCTGGAGGGCCTGTACCTGGCCGTACCAGAACGAGAAGTCGCGCACCTCGATCGCGAGCTCGCCGGTAGCAATCGGTTCGGGCTCCGCGTCGCGCGGCTCGAAGGTGACTCGTGGGACCATGATCGGTGTCGCCGCCACAGGTGGTTCAAGGGTCGCTGTCATCCAAACCGTCCTGTAATGTACGCCTCAGTCTGTTCATTCTGGGGCGTGGTGAAGATCTGCTTGGTCGGCCCGTGCTCCACCATTGTCCCGAGGTAGAAGAAGGTGGTGGTGTCCGACGTACGCGCCGCCTGCTGCATGTTGTGCGTCACGATGATGATCGTGAAATCCTTCTTGAGCTCGAAGACGAGTTCCTCGATCCGCTGCGTCCCCTGCGGGTCGAGCGACGCCGTGGGTTCGTCGAGCAGGATGACCTCGGGCTCCGGTGCGATGGTGCGCGCCAAACAGAGCCGCTGCTGCTGGCCGCCTGAGAGCGCAATCGCGCTGCCCTTCAGGCGATCCTTCACTTCGTCCCAGAGCGCGGCACGACGCAGCGAGCGTTCGACGATCTCGTCGAGCTCGGCTCGGGGCAGCTTTCCCTCGAGCATCAGGCCGGCGGCAACGTTGTCATAAATCGACTTCGTCGGGAACGGCGTCGGGCGCTGGAAGACCATGCCGACGCGGCGACGCAACTGGATCACGCTGACGCCTGGACCGTAAACGTCCTCGCCATCGAGTAGCACGCGGCCGGTAACCCAGCCACCGATCGACATTTCGTGCATCCGGTTGAGCGAACGCAGAAACGTTGACTTGCCGCAACCCGACGGCCCGATCAGGGCGTGCACCTGATTTGCCGGGAACTGCAACGTCACCGCCTTGACCGCAGCGAACTTGCCGTACATCGCGGTGAGCGTGCTGGTTTCCATTCGCGGGATGCCTTCGGCCTCAGCCACGTGCGCCGCCGAACTTCTGGCGTGTCGCGATGCGCGCAGCGATGCTGAGCACCAGCACAACGAGAATCAGCACGAGCGCTGCCGCCCACGCGAACTGATGCCACTCCTCGTACGGCCCGGTGGCGTACTTGTACACTACGTGCGGTAGCGTCTCCATCGGTCCGTTGATGTCCACCGAGAAGTATTGATTGCCGAGCGCCGTAAGCAGCAGCGGGGCCGTCTCTCCAGCGACGCGCGCGATGGCGAGCAGCGAGCCGGTCACGATCCCGGGCAGCGCGGTGCGCAGCACGATCGAGAGCGACGTGCGCCACCGGGCATAACCCAGTGCCAGCGCCGCTTCGCGCAGCGAATTGGGAACCAGCTTGATCAGCTCTTCAGTGGATCGCATGATCATCGGCACCATCAGCACGGCAAGCGCGAGTGATCCGGCAAACGCCGAGTAGTGTTTCTGCGGTGCGACGACAAGCGTGTAAGCGAACACGCCCACCACGATCGACGGCGTGCCATTCATCACATCAGCCACGAAGCGTGCCGTCCAGGAGATTTTGCTCCCCGGATATTCCGCCGCGTGCAATCCTGCCCCCATGCCGATCGGAACACCCATCAGCGCGGCGATGCCGACAATAATCAGCGTGCCCACGATCGCATGCAGCACACCGCCGCCCGTTTCACCGGCCGGGACCGGCATCCGCGTGAAGAACGCCACTGAGAGTGAGCCGGCGCCACGAACGATCAGCGAACCGAGGATGAAGATCAGTGGAAGCACGGCGACAATAACGGCGCCGATCATCAGGCCGACCATGATGTTGCTTCGTGCGCGACGAATGGTGCGGCGGTTCACAGTTCCTTCCCCCCGGAACCGGCACCGCGCGATACCCGCCAGATCAGCAAGCGGGCCGCCGCATTGATGATCACCGTGACGAGGAAGAGCACCAGCGCGACATACGTCATCGCCGCGAAGTGCATCCGATCCTGTGCCTCGGCGAATTCGTTGGCGATCACCGCAGCCATCGTGTATCCCGGCGCGAAGAGCGAGGCCACAATCTCGTGTCGATTGCCGATCAGCATCGTCACCGCCATCGTCTCACCCAGCGCACGACCGAGGCCGAGGATGATGGCCCCCAGGATACCGGAGCGAGCGTATGGCACGATTGCGGTGCGCACCGCTTCCCACCGTGTGGCACCCAGCGCCAGCGCTGCCTCACGCTGGGAGTTTGGCACGGCGAGGAGAACCTCGCGCGACACCGACATGATGAACGGCATGATCATGATGGCGAGAATGACGCTTGCCGCGAGTACCGATGGACCGTAGATGACACCCTGAAAGAACGGCAGGAAGCCGAGGACGCTGCGCAGCAGCGGGAACACGGCGGTGCGGAGGATCGGCATCAGCACAAAGACGCCCCAGAGGCCGTACACCACGCTAGGAATGGCGGCGAGCAGCTCGATCGTCATGGCGATCGGTTTGCGCACCATTTCAGGGGCGAACTCGGTGAGATAGATCGCGACGCCGAGCGACAGTGGTACGGCAATGACCAGCGCGAGCAACGACGTGAGCAGCGTACCGACGATCAAGGGAAATGCGCCGAATTTTCCGGCGATTGGATCCCAGGTACTGTCCACGATGAAGTGCAATCCGAATTTCCGGATTGCCGGGTCGGCGCCGCGAACCAGCACGATGAGGAGCATCACGATCAGGACCGGGATCGCCAGTGCGCATGCCGTCAGGATGGCGCGGAAAAGCTGATCGTGCCGCGACGATCCCGAGAGAGACCGGGGGCGCGCGGCGCGATCATGAACTGCTGGAACAGCGGAAGTTGCCATGGCCGTAGAGAATACCGACGACCTCGATTGCT
Organism: Gemmatimonadota bacterium; assembly: GCA_025360265.1. GTDB lineage: Bacteria > Gemmatimonadota > Gemmatimonadetes > Gemmatimonadales > GWC2-71-9 > Palsa-1233. The sequence continues at coordinate 275 of JANYCP010000346.1, read as the reverse complement.
TCCGTCACTGCCCGGTAACGAACAGGTAACGATACCGCGGGCCCTACATGATCGGCTTGCCGCCGCTCTTGAGAGTTCCGAGACGAGTCTTGACGAGGGCTACCACTGGCGCCGGCAGCGGCGCATAGGCCAGGGCCTTTCCCATGTCCTGCGCTTCCGGCGTGATCATCCATTCGAGGAAGGTCTTCAGTGCCTTCGCCTTTGCCGGATCCTTCGTGTCGGGGCGGACCAGGAGCCAGGTGAACGACGAGATCGGATACGATGCCGCACCCGGT
>JANYCP010000314.1 GCA_025360265.1 Gemmatimonadota bacterium | reverse complement strand
TCGATGCCGAACATGCCGAGGTTGGAGATGGAGAAGGTGCCGCCAGTGTACTCCTCTGGCTTGAGGCGCTTCTCGCGCGCCCGACCGGCAAGTTCACGCACCTCGGCGGCGATTTCCCGCAGCGACTTCTGGTCGGCGTGGCGGATGATCGGCGTGATCAACCCCTCATCGACCGCGACCGCGACACCAATGTGCACCTCATGCCACTGGCGCACCTGGTTGTCCATCCACCACGCATTGACCCACGGATGCTGGCGCAACGCGGCAGCCGCAGCACGGATCACGAAATCGTTGAAGGAAAATTTTCCCTTGTCGTCCTTCGCGATCAGTGACTCGCGCGCTTCGGCAACGCGTTCCATGTCCGCTTCGGCGGTGAGGTAATAGGTCGGGATCGGACCGATCGACTGGATGAGTCGCTTGGCGATCGTCTTGCGCATCTGCGAGAGCGGTACGTCGGTGAACCCCGCACCAGTGACCACTGCTCGTGGGATGGCGATCGACGCGGCCGGCGCGGAGCCCGCTCGTTCCACGTCGCGCATCACGATGCGCCCTTCGGGCCCCGAACCGGCGATGCCGGCGAGATCGACGCCCTGATCGGCGGCGATTCGCTTGGCGAGTGGCGATGCTTTGACGCGGCCACCCGGCTGCTGGCCGCTGGCGGCTGGTGCGGGCTCTGGTTCGGCGCTGCGCGCCGATGCGCCTGGGACTTGCGTGCCCGGGCCGCCGGGCGTCGCTTCGGTGACGACGGGCGGCTTCTCGGCGCGGCGCTCGGCTGCGTTTGCGTTAGCGGGCGCAGAGGGCTGCGCCCCTGCGGGCGCCCCTCCGCCGCCGGGGACGGCTTCTCCGGCGGTTCCAATCCATGCGACGACACCGGCCACTGGCACCGTGGTGCCCGCGGTAACCGCTTGGTTGATCAACACGCCGGCTGCCCGGGCGACGAGTTCCATCACCGCCTTGTCGGTCTCGACCTCAGCGAGCACATCGCCGATCGCAATGGCGTCACCAGTGTTCTTCTTCCATTCAACGAGTCGCCCCTCTTCCATCGTGGGCGACAGCGCTTCCATCACAACCTTGGTCGCCATGGTGTCAGCTCCGGTAGCAGACCTGGTGGACGGCCGCGGCAATCTTGGTCGCGTCCGCCTTGGCGGCCTTTTCGAGGTATTTGTTGTAGGGCATCGGCACGTCAGCCTGATGGACCCTGATGATCGGTGCATCGAGTTCGTCGAACGCTTCGCGCTGGATCACATCAACCACTTCGGCGCCGACGCCTGCGAATCCCCAACCCTCTTCGGCCACCACGACGCGATGGGTCTTCGCCACCGACGCGAGAATCATTTCGCGATCAAGCGGCCGGATGGTGCGAAGGTCCAGCACCTCCGCATCGATGCCATCCTCGAAGAGTGTCTTGGCAGCATTGAGCGCCGGTCCCACCGTCTTGGAGTGACAGATGATCGTGACGTCGCGCCCCGGCCGCTTGATGTCGGCTTTGCCAATCGGGGTGACGTATTCCTCGTCGGGGACATCGCCCTTCATGTTGTACAGCATCTCCCCTTCGATAAACACGACCGGATTGTCGTCGCGAATCGCTGCCTTGAGCAGCCCCTTCGCATCGGCCGGTGTCGCGGGCATCACCACCTTCAGGCCGGGGATGTGCGCGTACCAGCTTTCGAACGCCTGGGAATGCTGGGCGCCAAGCTGCAGCGCCGAGCCCCCGGGACCACGGAACACCAGCGGGCAGCCGATCTGACCGCCGCTCATGTACCGCACCTTCGCGGCGGCATTCACGATCTGGTCGATGGCAAGCAGCGCGAAGTTCATCGTCATCATTTCGATCACCGGGCGCAGCCCCACCATGGCCGCACCAACGCCAATACCGGTGAAGCCGAGCTCTGCGATTGGCGTATCCACGACGCGTCGCGCACCGAATTCCTTCAATAGTCCGCGGCTCACCTTGTACGCACCATCGTACTCAGCGACTTCCTCACCCATCAGGAAGACGTTGTCGTCGCGGTGCATTTCCTCACGCAGGGCGGCGTTCAGGGCGTCGCGATAGGTCATGACGGCCACTATCGTACCCTCATCCTGAGGGAGCGAAGCGACCGAGGGACCCCCAGGGACAGTGCCGCGCACGGAAACCTGAGGTCCCTCGCTGCGCTCAGGACGAGGATGCTCACATGCCCTCCGGCGCATACACGTCGGCAAAGAGCTGGTCCGGTTCAGGGTCCGGCGATTCCTCAGCGAACTTCACGGCATCGGCCACGACGGCGTTGATCTCAGCTTCGAGTTCCGCACGCGTCGCGTCGTCGAGCATGCCGAGTTCACGCATCCGCGTGTCGAGCAGCGCAATCGGATCCCGCCGTCGAGAGGCGTCGAGCTCTTCCTTGCTGCGATAGGTCCCGCTCGCGGCATCCGACATCGAGTGACCG
>JANYCP010000217.1 GCA_025360265.1 Gemmatimonadota bacterium | reverse complement strand
CATCGAAAGCACAAACACGGCAAACGCAGCGACCACGACGGGCAGCAGCAACGACATGAGTGGGGTCATGACGGCCTCGGATAGTGTTCTTGGGAGTCTCCTATTCTAACCCCTGTGCAGGCACTGGATCTCCCTTCGTCTCCTCAGCGTACCTGCACGAAAACCCGGGGTCCTCCGATGCGCCGACTGATCACCCTGCCCTTTGCGGTCCTGCTTGCCGGCGTTGGCATTGGCTGCACCAACAACAGTTCCAACGCTCCGGCGCAGACCCCGGTCGCGCATGTCAGTGTCACGCTCGCCACGGCAAGCCTGACCGCTGGGTCGACCACGCTGGCCACGGCGGTGACGACCGATACGCTCGGCGCCGCACTGACCAGTCGCACCGTGACGTGGAGTTCGTCTGCCACCACTGTGGCGACCGTCTCGGACAGCGGCCTGGTGACGGCCGTGGCACCCGGCACCGCCAGCATCACGGCGACAAGCGAGGGAAAGAGTGGCTTCGCGACGGTCACGGTGACTACAGTGCAGGCCTCCGGCTGCGTATCGCGCAACTTCACGGCCGCCGTCGATCTGGTGGGCTGCATCACGCAGGACGCGCTCTGGGCGCACATGGTGTCATTCCAGCAGATCGCCGACGCCAACCCGGGCTCCGATGGTCATCCGTCGCGCAATTCGGGCGAAGCCGGCTATCTCGCCTCGGTCAATTACGCCGCCAACCTGCTGCGTGCCGCGGGATATCGCGTCACGATCCAGCAGTATGACTATGCCTATCGCGGCTACTCGAGTGTGCCATTACTGAGCGAAGTATCCCCCACGGCAACGAACTTCGCGTACGGCCCGGCGTTCAACATCAGCTCGACGTCGGGCAGTGCCGACATCACCGCACAGATCCAGCCAGCGGGTGGCATCGTGATCCCGGCACCCGGGACGCCGAATTCGACATCGAGCGGTTGTACCGCTGCGGCGTTCACCGGCTTCGTCGCCGGACGCATTGCACTGATTCAACGGGGCACCTGCACATTCGCCACGAAGGTCTCGCTGGCGTTTGCCGCCGGCGCCTCAGGTGTGATCATCTTCAATGAGGGAAGCACCGGTGAAACGGCCGCGACCAGTTGCGGCAGCTTTACCAACCCGGGGCTACCAGTGGTGTGCGTCGCGTCATACGCCACCGGCGTTACACTGTACAATCAGGCGCTGGCGGGGGCGACGACTGCTCGCATCCGGATCCAGCCGCTCTCCGACACCCGACCCGACTACAACCTGATTGCCGACTCACCATTCGGTGATTCCAGCCACGTGGTCGTCGTGGATGCGCATCTCGACGCGATCTATGGCGCCGGGATGCTCGACAACGCTTCCGGATCGGCAACGATTCTGGAGATCGCCCTCAAGATGGCCAGCACTCACACCACCAACCAGCTGCGATACATCTTTTTCGGTGGCGAGGAGACCGGACTGCACGGTTCCATCTACTACACCCGGGCCCTCGCCGCGGCCGATCTGGCAAAGATCGTTTTTGACGTCGATGCCGACGTGACCGCAACCCCCAACTATGTCTACGCGATTGCCGATCCAACGACCGGGTGTTGCGCCAACGTGGTGGCTGCGTCGCAGGTGGGCAACAACTACTTCTCCTCGTACTTCTCCGCAGCTGGTCTGCCGTTCGATGTCTGGAACAACGTCGGCACCGATTCTTATTCGTTCGCACAGGTCGGCGTGCCGAACAGCGGGGTCCTCACCGCACAGGATTGCTGCAAGAGTGCGGCAGACGTGACGAAGTTCGGCGGGTTCACCGGCAACTATGAAGGCAACGTGCCGAGCACTGACGGCGGCTGTGTCGACCGCCCGTTCCTCTGGTGCGACAACCTGTCGAACAACGATCCGGTGGTCCTCACCACGGTGTCCAAGGCGTTCGCCTCGGTGGTGTTCAATCTGGCCAACAACGCCACTCTCGGCCGGTCGTCGCTGCGCGGACCTGTGATGGCGCCGAGCATGCCACCGGTAAATCGTTCCGCAGCGAAGGCGAGCGAAGGGCCGATCCGCTAAGCGAGCTCGCTGTGCAAGGGCGCCCTGATCAGCCGTCACTATGACGGGGGATCAGACATGCCACGCAGCATCTGGAAGGGATCGCTCGGGTTCGGACTGGTGACGATCGGGGTCGAACTGTTCAACGCCGAGGCGGCAGAACGCCTCGATCTCGACATGCTGGACAAGCGCGACATGTCGCGCATCGGCTACCTGAAGATCAACAAGAGCAGCGGCAAACCCGTCGACGTGAAGGACATCGTCAAGGGATTCGAGGTGGCCGCAAATCGCTACGTTGTCCTGTCGGCCGACGATCTCAAGAACGCCAATCCGAAAGCCACGCAAATCCTCGATGTCATCGGCTTCGTCGGTCTCGACGAAATTCCGCGCATCTACTACGCCAGGCCATACGTCATCGGTCCCACCAAGGGCAGCGAGAAGGCGTATCTCCTCTTCCGCGATATCCTCGAGGACACCGAGCGTGTCGCTGTCGCCCAAGTGGTGCTGCGTACTCGCCAGTATCTGGCAGCGATCTATCCGTACGACGGTGCGCTGATTGCCAAAATGCTCCGCTATGATGCGGAAGTCCTCAAACCTGCCGACGTGGGCGTCACCATTCCGAATGGCCTCGCGAAGGCGGTGCGCCCGCAGGAACTGGCCATGGCGAAGAAACTGGTGGCAGGAATGGAAATGGCCTGGGCACCGTCGGAGTATCACGACGAATACCGCGACGATCTGCTGAAACTCGTCAAACGGCGAACCAAGGGAGCGAAGGCGGCGAAGGACGCTCCGCCAGCACCGCGCGAAACGAAGGTCCTCGACTTGATGGAAGCGCTGCGTCGCAGCGTGGGTGACCGAGGCAAGACGGCGTCGCGCAAATCGCGTCGGAGTGCCTGATGCCGCTCGAGGAATACCGCCGTAAACGCTCGTTTACCAGGACGAGTGAGCCGCGTGGCAAGAAGGCGAAGTCGGCGTCCGGGCGCACTTTTGTCGTGCAACATCATTGTGCTTCGCACGAACATCACGATTTCCGACTCGAACTCGATGGCGTCCTGAAGAGCTGGGCTGTCCCCAAACTAGTGAGCACTGAGCCGGGGGTGCGACGTCTCGCCGTGCAAGTAGAGGATCATCCGCTCGCCTACGGCAAGTTCGAGGGGCGAATTCCGGAAGGTCAGTACGGCGCGGGAACCGTCGACATTTACGATCACGGCACCTGGGTACCGGATGAAGATCCACATGAAGGGCTCGAGGCAGGAAAACTCACCTTCCACCTGAAGGGCCGAAAGCTGAAAGGAGCCTGGGTTCTGGTCCGCACCGGATCAGGCGGCGGCCGTAGCGCCAAGCCGCAATGGCTCCTGATCAAGCGGGCCGAACCTGCCAAATGAAACCTCCCCGGTTTGTTGCCCCCCAGCTGGCGACCCTGGTCGATGCGATGCCAACCAGCGATGACTGGATCATTGAGATCAAGTACGATGGCTATCGCCTGCAGGCAATCATCGCGAACGGCAACGCGTCCCTCTTCACCCGGCGCGGCAAGGACTGGACGGCGCGCTTTCCAGAACTTGGGCCCAGGGTGACGCGGCTGAAAGCAAAGTCGGCGATTCTCGATGGCGAAGTGGTCGTGCTCGACGAATCGGGCATCTCCCGCTTCGCGCTGTTGCAGGAGAGCCTCGACACCAGGCGAACCCACGACCTCACCTACTTCATCTTCGACCTGCTCGAGATCGGCGGGGTCGATCTGCGTTCACTCCCCCTCAGCGAACGACGGAGCCGCCTGGAGCGGTTGTTCAAGGCGTCGCGCATCGGAGCCAAGGACAGCATTCGCCTCGGCCAGCGCATGGACGGCAGCGGCAACGCGTTGCTGACGGCCGCATGTCGACTTGGACTCGAAGGCGTCATCGGAAAACAACTGGATGCGCCGTATACCAGCGGACGAAAGCCAAGCTGGGTGAAGGTGAAATGCGGATACCGGCAGGAGTTCGTGGTCGTGGGATTCACTCCTCCAAAGCAAAGCCGAGTCGGAATTGGCTCGCTGCTCCTCGCTGTGCAAGATGCGGGATCACTGCGCTATGCGGGCCGCGTGGGATCGGGCTTTGACAACGCTGGGCTCATGGCACTTCGATCTCGGCTGGAGCAATTCGAGCGTAACACGTCACCACTCCCCGAACGACCGGTGGGTATTCCCAGCGCGACACACTGGGTCAGGCCGATTCTGGTCGCTGAGGTCGCGTTTACGGAGTGGACACCGGACGGACTCCTGCGTCACCCAGTGTTCCAGGGGCTGCGAGACGACAAACCTGGCAGCGAAATTCGACGCGAGCGACCACGCATGAGCAAACCGCGTCTGCGTAAAGAGAGTGCCAGCAAGATCGACCGCACTGCAAAGGCGGCTGAAGTGGCCGGTGTAACGATCACGCATCCCGATCGGATCGTCTTTCCGGAGACCGGCATCACCAAGTTCGAGCTGGCTGAGCACTTCGAGCGCGTGGCGGCGGTGATGCTGCCACACGTTGCCGGGCGCCCACTGTCACTGGTTCGATGCCCGGAAGGGAGTGCTGAGGAATGCTTTTTCCAGAAGCACTGGACCGGCAAACTTCCCGCGTCCATCGACACCGTTGCCATCCGGCAGGGCGATGGGAGGGAGCATGCGCATGTGGTGATTCACGATGTCGCAGGGTTGGTCACACTGGTGCAGTGGGGAACGATGGAGATTCATCCCTGGGGGTCGCGCGCCGACGACGTCGAGCGACCCGACCGGATCATCTTCGATCTCGACCCCGGACCCGGTGTGGCCTGGAATCAGGTGCGCGAAGCCGCCCGAGGTCTGCACGCCTTGCTCGACGGGCTGGGGCTCGATAGCTGGCTCAAGACCAGTGGCGGGAAGGGCTTGCATGTAACAGTTCCGATCGCTCGCCGCAAAAGCTGGGGCGAGGTTGGTGTATTCGCGCGCAGCGTCGCCAAGCACATGGAGCGCGAGTTTCCCGAGCACTTCATTTCGACGGCCAGCAAGTCGGCCCGCAAAGGGCTGATCTTCGTCGATTGGCTGCGCAATATTCGTGGCGCAACGGCAGTGGCAGCGTGGTCGACGCGTGCCCGCGCAATCGCCGGCGTGTCGGTGCCGCTTCCATGGACGCAACTCGGCAAATTGTCAGCCGGCGATCAGTTCACCCTTCTGTCAGTCCGTGCCAATCCCCCGGGCGCAGATCCCTTGAAGGCGATGCTGCAATCCCGGCAGGCTTTGACGCAGGACATGGCGCGAAGACTGGTTTAGGGTGGGAAAGGGACAGAGCGGCGAGGGCCACAGCCCTTTGGAATCCATCGGACGAGCGAGCGAATCCTCACCCGCCCACAGGTGGTTGCCAGAGTTCGACTTTGTTGCCCTCGGGATCCATCACCCAGCCAAACTTTCCGTACTCGGAATCGTCGATCTTGTCGAGCACGTTGCAGCCTTCTGCC
>JANYCP010000258.1 GCA_025360265.1 Gemmatimonadota bacterium | reverse complement strand
GCTCGGCGCCGGCGCCGACATTGTGTCGGGCGGCGAGATGCTGCGAGCGATTCACGCCGGCTTTCCACCATCTTCCATTGTGTTCAGCGGTGTCGGCAAGACCGACGATGAATTGCTGGCTGCGATCATGGCGGGCGTCGGCCACATCAATGTGGAATCGCTGTCCGAGCTCCGCCGTCTCGCGATCCTGACCGACGTACATGATCGCGAGGTGACCGCTGGCATCCGGATCAATCCCGACGTCACCGCCGACACGCATCCCTATATCTCCACTGGGAAAGGCGGCCTCAAGTTTGGCGTGCCCCGCGATCAGTTCGCCGAGGCGTTGGCGATCATTGATGAGGTGCCGAGGCTGCGGCTGGGCGCGATTGCGATGCACATCGGTTCGCAGCTCATGGATTCGGCCCCCTACGTCCTGGGGGTCGGCCGTCTTCTGGACTTGCTCGCCACCGCGCGAAAGGCTGGTCATTCACCGGACGTGCTCGACGTCGGCGGCGGGCTCGGCATCCAGTATCACGAGGAAGCGCCACTCGATCCGTCAGTGTGGATTGCGCCGTTGCTGCCACTGCTGGCGGAGAGTGGCTGCACCGTCCAGGTTGCGCCGGGACGGTATCTGGTGGGCAGCGCCGGCGTGATGTTGACGCGGGTGGTGTACTGCAAGCACGCCGGTGGCCGAGACGTGGCGATCGTGGACGCGGGGATGAACGATTTGATTCGTCCGTCGCTCTACAAGGCATACCACGAAGTGGTGCCAGTACGAACCACGAGTGCCACTCCGATACGCCTCGATGTCGTTGGCCCGGTCTGCGAGACAGGCGACTTCATCGCGCTCGATCGTGAGATGGCGCCGGTTGGCGAGGGTGATCTGCTCGCAGTGCTCGGCGCCGGTGCGTATGGATTTGCGATGAGTTCGAATTACAACACTCGACCCCGGGCGGTCGAGGTGCTGGTTGAGGCAGGGCGGTGGGCCGTAATCCGTCCGCGCGAGCGGTTGACAGACTTGTTCCGCGACGAGGTCGCGGATCCTTTTGCCGGTGAGGAGTCGTGAGCCACCCCGATGGGATTCTGATCGTCGACTTTGGTTCACAGTTTACGCAGCTGATTGCGCGACGGGTTCGCGAGCAGCATGTCTACTGCGAAATCCATCCGCCATCGCGGGATGTGGCATGGATTCGGGAGTGGCAGCCCAAGGGTGTGATCCTATCGGGGGGGCCGAATTCGGTGTACGGCGACGGTGTTCCGACAGCGCAGCCGGAGCTCCTCGGCATGGGTATACCGGTGCTTGGTCTCTGCTACGGTATGCAGGTGCTCGCTCAACTGGCTGGCGGACGGGTCGTTCCGGCATCCCGACGTGAGTACGGGCGCGCCGATGTACGAATTGAGGGCGGCAAGCTGTTCAAGGGATTCGCTACCGGGGCCACGACGCCCGTGTGGATGAGTCACGGCGATCACGTCGACGAACCACCGCCTGGGTGGCACGTCACCGCATCGAGCGAGAATTCACCAATTGCTGCGATTGAACACGATGAGTTGCCACTCTACGCGGTGCAGTTCCATCCCGAGGTCGCCCATACGCCGCGCGGCGGCGAGATCCTGGCGAACTTCCTCTTCGAAATCTGCGACTGCAAGCCAGACTGGACGCCGGAACACTTCATCCAGTCGGAGCTCGACCGGATCCACGCGATGGTGGGGCCCACCAATCGGGTGATCTGCGGGCTCTCTGGTGGAGTCGACTCATCGGTGGCCGCAGCGCTGGTGCATCGCGCAGTGGGCGATCGACTCACCTGCATCTTCGTCGATCACGGCCTGCTCCGTCTTGGCGAACGCCAGCAGGTTGAGCGGACATTTCGCAAGAATCTTGGCATCGATCTCCGTACCGTCGACGCGTCGAAGGACTTCCTGTCGGACCTTGCTGGAGTGACTGATCCCGAGAAGAAGCGCAAGCTGATTGGACACCGTTTCATCGATGTCTTTGCGAAGGAATCGAAGGCCGTCGGCGACGATGTGAAGTTTCTGGTGCAGGGTACGCTCTATCCCGACGTCATTGAATCATTCTCGCCGACTGGCGGCGCGTCGGTCACCATCAAGACGCATCACAACGTCGGCGGGCTCCCCGACGATCTGCCGTTCAAGCTGATTGAGCCATTACGAGAGCTGTTCAAGGACGAAGTGCGGCAGGTAGGCCGTGAGCTTGGCCTGCCGGAAGAGATGGTTGGTAGGCATCCGTTCCCGGGTCCGGGGCTCGCCATTCGGATCCTCGGTGAAGTGACCAAGCCGCAGCTCGACCTGCTGCGGGCTGCCGATGCGATCTATACCGAAGAGATTCATGCGGCAGGACTATACGACGAGATTTGGCAGGCCTTCGCGGTGTTGCTGCCGATCCGTACCGTGGGCGTGATGGGGGACGGACGCACCTACGATCAGGTGATTGGTTTGCGCGCGGTTACGTCGCGAGACGGCATGACCGCAGACTGGTTTCCGTTTCCGCATGAAGTGCTTGCGCTGATTTCAAACCGGATTGCGAATGAAGTGGCCGGTGTGAATCGGGTGGTCTACGACATCAGCAGCAAGCCGCCGGCAACGATCGAGTGGGAATGACGGATCAGTCATCCTGAGCGCAGTTGGCGCACAGCGCCAACGTAGTCGAAGGACCCCCGGTGTTTCCGCCTGGAGCCGAGGTCCTTCGACTACGCACGCTGCGCGTGCTTCGCTCAGGATGACAGGGACCCTACGCCCCCCTCTCATCGAGAAGCGCAAAGAAAGCCTCGGGGCTCGTGAGCGCCGCCAGTCGTTCAGGGATGTCGCCTCCCTTGGCGAACTGCGCAAGGCGGCCGAGCACCGGTAGGTAGAGATTCGACGCTTCGACTGGTGGTGCCACAATCAGGAAGAGATTGTGCACCGGCTGACCATCGATCGCATCATACGCCAGTCCCGTTGGCACTCTGCCATACGCCAGACGAAGCTGCGGGATGAGGGGGGCGCGGCAGTGTGGTATCGCTATGGTGCGACCCACCCCGCACGAACCGAGCGACTCCCGTCTCTCCAGAAGTTTTCGAAGCGTTTCCCCAATCGCGGCCTCCACACGCAGCAGCTCGACCATCGCTGCAATGGCTTCCGGTTTGGTCCGGGCAGTGAGATCGAGGCCGATTGACTCGGGGGCAAAGAAGTCGCGAAGGTGCATGGCGGAAGGCTAACCGGGGCGGGGCCCCGGTTCAACGAGCGCCTGCTTAGATTTGGGGGATGGAGTTCCCGTACCCCACCGGCTCGCCGGTGCCGCTGTTTCTCGCCCCGATGGCTGGCGTCTCGGAGCCACCGTTCCGCCGCATCTCGCGGCAGCTCGGTGCCGACGTGGTGCTGACGGAGTTTCTCAACTCCGAAGCAATCCGGCGGCGCATTAGCGCGACGCTGGAAGGGTGCGAATTCGACGAGATCGAGCGGCCGATCGGCATCCAGATCTACGGTGCCCACGTCGACGCGATGGCGCAGGCGGCGGAGCTCGTCACTAAGCACTATACGCCCGACTTCATCGACATCAATTTCGGCTGTCCCGTCAAGAAGGTCGTCCAGCGTAACGGCGGCTCAGGGTGCCTCCGCGACATGGACCTGGTTGAGCGGATCATCCGGGCATGCGTTGCCGCAACCCACCTCCCCGTGACCGTGAAGACCCGCAGCGGCTGGTCGGAGGATGAGCGCAATCCAGTGGGCATCGCGCTGCGGATGCAGGATGCCGGCGCCAAGGCATTCACGCTGCACGCCCGCACCCGGACCCAGATGTTCACCGGGCAGGCCAACTGGGATGACATCGCGTCGGTCGTTGAGGCGCTCGATATTCCCGTGATCGGGAATGGCGACGTGAACACGCCGGAAGACGTGATCCGGATGCGCGAGCACACCGGTTGTGCCGGCGTGATGGTGGGCCGCGGCTCGTTCGGCAATCCGTGGCTCTTCCGCGATGCGCGCGCGCTGCTTAACGGCGAAGCGAAACCGGCTGAACCGGATGCGACGGAGAAGTTCGCGGTCGCGCTGCAGCATGCACGCCTGGCCATCCAGCTGCAGGGCGACACCCGTCACACCATGGTCGAGTTCCGCAAGCACTTCGGCTGGTACACCAAGGGGCTGCACGGAGCGACCGCGCTCCGCCAGAAGCTCTTCCAGGTCGAGACGATGGCTGAAGCGGAGCGGGTGTTTAGCGAGTATCTGGAAAGGGAACTGGTCGTTAGTCGTTAGTCGTGAGTCGTTGGTCCACTCACGACCAACGACCAATGACTAACGTCTAAGTAGTACCTCCTCCCACAACTTCGTCATCCGTCGCTGCGAATCCTTCTTCGACATCGGATTCGTCCAGCCGTGCGCCTCGATCGGGTAGGTCACGAAGTCGAAATCCTTGCCAAGCTCCATCATCCGTTGCACCAGGCGCACCGCATCCTGGTATTCGACATTGTTGTCGACCAATCCGTGCATCAGGATGAGCTTGTCCTGCAGCCCCGCCGCATACTGAATCGGTGATGAAACCTTGTACGCGGTCGTGTCTTCAGTCGGTGCGCCGTTCAGGATCCGCGCAGTGTACCAGTGGTTGTAATGCGCCCAGTCGGTCACCGAGCATTGTGCCACGCCGCCCTTGAACACTCCCGGATGGCGAAAGAGCGCCATCAGGGTGTAGAAGCCGCCGTAGCTGCAGCCGAATAGTCCAACCCGTTCCGGGTTGACCTTGTACTTGTCGCGCAGGAACGGAATGGCAGCGATCGCAGACGCCACATCGCGGTTGCCCATATCGCGGTAGATCGCGGTGCGGGTGTCGCGACCGTAGCCTGAGCTGCCACGGTAATCGAGCACCATATAGGTGATGCCCATGTCGGTGAGGTATTTCGCATAGAGCGATCCACCGTGAGCACTCGATCCGGCGAATGCCTTGTGCACAGCCTGCGCGTATCCGGCGCCGTGAATCTCGAGCACGGCCGGTCGTGTCGAGGCCTGCTTCGCGGGTCGATACACCCGAGCCCAGACCGGCTTTCCTTGATCGTCGTTGAATGTGACATAATCGCTTGCGGGCCACGCAATCTTGTAGAACGCATCGCTGCCGCTGCGGGTGATCCGGAC